>NZ_NCKP01000037.1:0-18841 GCF_002282795.1 Thiomonas sp. 13-64-67 | reverse complement strand
GCGAGGTGAAACTGAGTTCTTCGGTACGCCCTTGCCAGCGCAGCCGATGCAACTCGGCGAGCCGCTCAAACGCCCAATCGATTTGCGCGTCTTGTTGGATCTGAAAAAAACGCGCTTCTGGCTGCGCTTCAAATTTTCGGCGCTTCCGACCTAAAACCTCACGTCGATTTCGGCTGAGTCCTTTGCGATAACTTTCCCAGTCCGGCGGCAAATCGCCGTAGATGATGCGGTTCACCGGCGTGCGCTCAATCGAGCCTGAAATCTGTGTGCTTTGCTGCGTCCAGCAAGCCAGCAAGGCCGAATCGGCGGGCAGATCGACGAGATCGAGCAACTGCCAACCGGACACGTTGTTCAGCACATGATCGACAAACGCTCTGGCAACGGCCTGTTCGTGGGCCGGATCGAACAACATGCCCAGATCGTCGGGCGCGGTATCGCCTCCGGAGCCGATGGGCCTGAGCTTACGCACGCGCAGGATCTTGAAGGCGCGGTGCGTTTCCAGATACAGCGGAAAAATGCCCACGGCCTGACCGCCAAAACGCGCCACCAGAATCCGCAGTTCTCGTCCCTCCCCATACTGCGACCACCACAGACGCTGCCAATCCCAGCTGAGAAACAGACTGTTGCGCGGGGTCAGGCCCTCGATGGCGCGCCACTCGGGCTCTAGGGCGTCGAAGGCCGGCGTCGTGGTGATGAGTTCAATTTGCATGGATCAGGCCTGGCACGAAGCGGGGCGGCAATGCGCGAATTCAAGTCTCTCAGGCCCAAGGCCGGTGCATGCGCCAGGCCAGTAGGGGAAGATGCGATGTCACAGGAATGCGCGGAATTGCGATTGGATCGACCTCTGCCGACACCATGCCCTCTTCGGTCGTCACGGCCGCGCGGTAGATCGACCGGGCGACCTTCCGCACTCGCTCATCCGTCGAACCGTTGGGGTAGCAAAACCAATCGACCCTTCGGCCCAGCTCTGTCTCGAGTCGCTCACGGCTGTCGTGCAACTCGTGCTGGATTTCATCTTCCGTCAGCGTGGGCAGGATGGGGTGGGTCATGGTGTGCGAACCTATCGTCAGGCAGCCGCGGTCACAGGCGCGCACCTCATCCCAGCTCATCATGTCGTAAGCCTCGTGCTCTGCAGGGGTGGGGACGAAGCGCGGCGTGCAATCGCGCAGAACGTCCTGCGCATGTTGTCTTTGCGGCAGGGACAGAGTTTTCATCCAGGCAATGAAGCCTTCGAGGTGATGCGCAGGCGAATTCAAGGTCTGCGCGCAGTCCATCAGCCCTTCATTTGATAAACGCTTCAACCGGGCGCGCGCCTCGTGGTTCCACATCCACTGCCTGGCATCCACCAGGCCAGGGCAGACAAAAATCGTGGCCGGTATCTCAAGTTGCTCGAGGATGGGGCGGGCGATGCGGTACTGATTGCACAGGCCGTCGTCGAAGGTGATGGCGAGCTGGCTGCGGCCGGCCCCAGCGGGCGCGGGCACACCGTCCAGAATCTCTCGAACCATGAGATCGAGCGGCACGATGGCATAGCGTTGCTTCAGCCACGACATCACGCGGTGGAAATCTCCCGGAGGCATCGTGCTTCCACCCACGCCGTGCAGCATGAGGATGCGGCGCACAGGATGGCGATGCGCTAGCCAGTGCGACACCCCACTGCCGAGCGCCACCGCTAAAGCGGAGGTGCGCGCGTAGCTTTTGAGTGCGCTTGGAGCCGTGGGAGGGGAATCAGCCATGCGATTCTGGAAAGTTGCTGTACAGATTGTCTTAAGCCCAAAAAGGGCTCGAAATCGTTAAAACCACTATACAAATAATTACGACTGTGAAGAAACCCGCCCCCCTGAATGAATGGCGGGATAAGTACGCCCTTCACCAAGGCTAGGTCGTACGTACGAAAGAACGGCACAAACACGGGAACAGTGGGCCATCGTTTCATACAACACCCGATAAAAACAGGAAATAAGTCACCAACTTGCGTCTTACAGTGGAACCCTGCCGAACCTTCAACCATTTGAACGGCACATCAGCAAGGCGCCAATCCGGCCTTTGCCTAGTTTTACTCAATCAATCGTATTGGAACTTTAAATTGTTCTTTTCAATTATTGCGGCCTAAGCTGCAACGGTCGCATCAAGCACCTTGAAGCGATGACAACCTCAAGGAGTCAACCATGTCGAACGATTTGAAATGCCCGGTGGCGCACAGCACCCAGACCAAGACTGTCGTCGGGGCGATGGGCAACGCCAATTGGTGGCCCAACCAGCTCAACCTCAAAATGCTGCACCAGCACGCGCCAGCGTCCAATCCGATGGGCGAGGCGTTCAACTACGCCGAAGAGTTCAAGACCCTCGATCTCGACGCCGTGGTCAAAGACCTCAAGGCGCTGATGACCGACTCGCAGGACTGGTGGCCTGCGGACTACGGGCACTACGGCCCGCTGTTCATCCGCATGGCTTGGCACGGCGCGGGCACTTACCGCATTGGCGACGGGCGCGGCGGCGCGGGCAGCGGCTATCAGCGGTTCGCGCCGCTCAATAGTTGGCCCGACAACGTCAATCTCGACAAGGCGCGTCGTCTGCTGTGGCCGATCAAGCAGAAGTACGGCCGCAAGCTGTCGTGGGCCGATCTGTACATTCTCGCGGGTAATGCGGCCCTCGAATCGATGGGTTTCAAAACCTTTGGTTTCGGCGGCGGGCGCGCCGATGTGTACGAGCCGGAGGAAGACACCTATTGGGGTTCGGAGAACACCTGGCTGGGCGATACGCGCCACGGCACGCAGCAAGCCGATCTCGAAAACCCGCTCGCCGCCGTGCAGATGGGGCTGATTTACGTCAACCCGGAAGGGCCGGGCGGCAAGCCCGATCCGCTGGCTTCGGCGCAGATGGTGCGTGAAACCTTCGCGCGCATGGCCATGAACGACGAAGAGACCGTGGCGCTCACCGCGGGCGGTCACACCTTCGGCAAATGCCACGGCGCCGGGCCTGCCACGCATGTCGGGCCAGCGCCCGAGGCGGCCCCAGTGGAGGAGATGGGACTGGGCTGGATCAGCAGCTACAAGAGCGGTAAGGGCGGCGACCAGATCGGCAGCGGACTGGAGGGCTCCTGGACGCCCACGCCGACGCAGTGGGACATGAGCTACTTCGAAGTGCTGTTCGGCAATGAATGGGAAAACGTCAAGAGCCCGGCGGGTGCGCATCAATGGGTGCCCAAGCAGAACACCGACAAGAACATGGCCCCGTCAGCGGCGGATGCGTCGAAGAAGGTGCCCATCCTGATGACCGATGCCGACATGGCCATGCGCGTCGATCCGATCTACGAGAAGATCTCACGCCGCTTCATGGCCAACCCGGACGAGTTCGCCGACGCCTTCGCCCGCGCCTGGTTCAAGCTCACGCACCGCGACATGGGGCCGCGCGCCCGCTACCTCGGCAAGCTCGTGCCCAAGGAAGAGCTGATCTGGCAAGACCCGGTGCCTGCGGTCGATCATCCGCTGATCGACGCGGCAGACATTGCGGCGCTCAAGGCCAAATTGCTCGCCTCCGGCCTGTCCATCCCCCAACTGGTCGGCACCGCTTGGGCCTCGGCCTCCACCTTCCGCGGCAGCGACAAGCGCGGCGGCGCCAACGGCGCGCGCATCCGCCTCGCACCGCAGAAAGACTGGGAAGCCAACCAACCCGCCGAGCTGGCCAAGGTGCTGTCCAAGCTCGAAGCCCTCCAGGCCGAGTTCAACGCGCAGGCCGCGGGTGGCAAAAAAGTGTCGCTGGCCGACCTGATCGTGCTGGGCGGTTGCGCCGGGGTGGAAGCGGCGGCGAAGAAGGGCGGGATCGACGTCGAGGTGCCGTTCTCACCCGGCCGCACCGACGCCACGCAGGAACAAACCGATGTGGCGTCGTTCGCCGTGCTCGAACCCAAGGCCGACGGCTTCCGCAACTACACCCGCAAGGGCTATGCCGGTTATGCCGCTGAATTGCTGGTCGACCGGGCGCAGTTGATGAACCTGAGCGCGCCCGAGATGACGGTGCTGATCGGCGGCATGCGCGCGCTGAACACCAACGTCGGAGAGTCGCACCACGGCCTGTTCACCCAGCGAGCGGAAACCCTGAGCAACGACTTTTTCGTCAACCTGCTCGACATGGGCACGAAGTGGGAGCGCACCGCAACCGAAGGCGTGATGGAGGGCCGCGACCGCAAGACCGGGGCGCTGAAGTGGACGGCCACCACGGTCGATCTCATGTTCGGCTCAAACGCCCAGCTTCGCGCCATTGCCGAGGTGTATGCCGGCAGCGATGCGCAGCAGAAGTTCGCGCACGACTTCGCCGCAGCCTTTGGCAAGGTGATGAATCTGGATCGATTCGACCTGGCCTGAACCTTGAGGAAGCCGGTCGAGGCGCAAGCCGAGACCGGCTTGGCTGGACTTCGCCGGGAAGGTTTTTATCCCGGCTTTTTTGTGCGCGCGCGCAAACCCGCCTCTGCGTCGCGCCAGTTAGCCCGCCGCACAAATGCCGCTCTTTCAACCCAGATTTTCCATGGGGACACGGGTTGATGGCGCGGCGGGTTGGGGATCCCCCTCCCGACCTCCCCCACGGCGTGGGGGAGGTGAAATCACTCCCTCCCCACTTGTGGGGAGGGTTGGGGTGGGGCGGATTTGGCCCTGCGTGACAAGCCCATAGCCATCGCTATGGGCGCGAAGCGCGGGGGCGAAGACGCCCTGGATTCTCAAACTCGCGCCCGCCAGCGCCCGCGTAGGGGCGAAGCCCCGCCTCATGGAAGATCTGGGTTCAAGGTGAGTAAACTGCGCAGCCCGCTGCATCGCGTGCAGCACTGTGGCAACCTCACTTTTGTTCATGATGTCCCCTCTACACGGCACGCTCGGCATTGATTTCGGCACCTCCAATTCGGCGGTGTCTTGGGCGGAGCCACACGGACTGTCACGTCTGATTCCGCTGGAGGGCGAAGCGCTGGCCATGCCCACGGCCGTGTTCTTCAACGCGGAAGACCACCACACGCACTTCGGACGCGACGCCGTGCGGCAATACCTCAACGGCTCGGAAGGGCGGCTGATGCGTTCGCTCAAAAGCCTGCTGGGCAGCCCGCTGCTGCTGGAGAAGACGGAAGTCAACCACCAGCAGGTCAGCTTTCAGGACATCGTGGCGACCTTCCTCGCCGAGTTGCGCCAGCGTGCGGCGCAGGCGCTGGGCCGCGCGCCCACGCGGGTGGTCATGGGCCGACCGGTGTACTTTGTCGACGACAACCCGCAGCGCGACGCGGAAGCGCAGCGCTCGCTGCACGAGGCCGCCCTGGCGGTGGGGTTCGAGCAGGTGACGTTTCAACTGGAGCCCATCGCAGCGGCGCTCGACTACGAGCGCCGTCTGTCGCGCGAGAGTCTGGTGCTGGTGGTCGATGTGGGCGGCGGCACGTCCGACTTCACCGTGGTGCGACTGGGCCCGCTGCGCAGTGCACAAGCCGACCGCAGCGCCGACGTGCTCGCCACTTCCGGGGTGCACATCGGCGGGACCGATTTCGACCACAAGCTCAGTCTGGAGCGGGCCATGTCCCTGCTGGGCTACCGCCACCTGGGGCCGCAGCAGCGCGAGGTGCCCAGCCGCGTGTTTTTCGATCTCTCGACCTGGCACCTGATCCAGTGGCTGTATCTGCCGCGCGCGCTGAGTCAGGCGCAGGCGCTGCGCGAAGACTATGCCGAGCCCCAACTGCACGAGCGACTGATGACGGTGCTGCGCCACCGCGAGGGGCACCGGCTGGCGCATGAGGTCGAGCAGGCCAAGATCCGCTGCTCGCAGGACGATGCCGATACGGCCATCACGCTATCGTTCATCGAGAGGGGGCTGCAGGCCTCGCTCACCCCCGCCGATCTGCGCGATCATCTGGCGGATTTGCTCTCGCGTACCGTGGCCTGCGCCCGCGACTGCGTGCAGCGCGCGGGCCTGGGCGACGGCGCGCTCGATGCAATCTACCTCACCGGCGGGTCGAGCGCGCTGCGCCCTTTTCAGCGCGCACTGCAGGCCGAGTTCGTCGGCGTGGAGCTGGTGGTCGGCGACCTGTTCGGCGGCGTGGCCTCGGGCCTGGCGTACAGCCGCGGTTGATTCGTTGCGCAATCGGCGCGCCTGCGCGCGGTTCCGCCGGTAAAAAGGCGGGTGCGTAGGACATTGCGAAAAACAGGCTGCGCTGTGACATTTTCCCGAGACGCCTGCCGCCGAGTTCGGGAACAATGTTTACATTTCCCTCATGAGAAAATGCCGGGCCGCCCCAAGTTTTCTCATCCCCCTCGGGGGGCCTGACGCGAACGCGGCAGGTCTGGGGGCGCTCTCAGCCGCCTGATTTTTGCCGTTGCGCACATGACCCCCTGGCCTCGCCGCAGTCTTGAGCCCCGTTCTGCCACCAGCGGCAGCGAGTCGGCACGCCTGACCGGCGAAGCCTCGCCACCCATCGGCCGACTCGGCCTGTTTCTGCGCAGACAGGACGAGCACGCCTATGTGCATGATCTCTGGCCCGATATCGCCGCGCGATTGCGTCTGCTCGGGCTGTTGGGCGGTCTGGTGTGTTTGCTCGGCAGCATCGTCGACTGGACCCAGCTGCACGATAGCCCCCCGTTCTTCTGGCTGCTCGCCGTGCGGCTGGCCGTGTTGGCGCTGGGCCTGTATCTCTGGCGCGTGGCGCGGCCCGGCGCTGTCGCGCGTCCGGCGCAATTGCGCACGGCGCTGATTCTGTTTGAACTCGGAGCCATCGTCGCCTTGCGTCTGGTCAATTTGGGCTATGGCGAGTTCTCACCCTATCAGGGACTGACCGGCCTGCTCATAGTGGCGTCGGCTTATGCCTTCGTGCCCATGCTCAGCCCGGTCAACTTCTGGCTGTTGCCGCTGGGCACCGCCAGCCTGTTCATTCAGGCCTACGGGTGGCATGACGCCTCCTGGCGCGACCTGAGCGCGCTGCTGGTCATCGCGCTGTATGTGCACATTCTGGGGTGGATGACTGCCGCCCACAACGCCCGCTCCGGCCGCCAGCTCTGGCTCGAACGCCAGCGGCTGGAAAAAGAAATGCGGGAGCGCCGCACCTCCGAGGGCAATCTGCGCCATCTGTTCGAGGTCTGCCCGGTGCCGCTGGTCCTGAGCCAGCAAGACAACGGCTCGGTGTTGCGATTCAACCGCGCTGCGCAAGCCTTGCTCGACCCGGAACGGCGCCACACTGAACCGGGCTCTGCCTATGCCTCGAATTTTTACGCGGACGCGCGTGCTCGCAGCGCCGTGACCGATGCGCTGAAAGCACGCGGCGAAGCGGGCCCTGTGGATGTGCGCATGCTCACCTCCAGCGGCAATCACATCCACGTCATGCTGGCCGCCAGCAGCCTGCGCTACGACAACAAGGCCGCGGTGCTCACCAGCCTGGTGGAAATCACCGACCGCAAGCAGCGCGAGCAGGCGCTCACCCGCATGACCCAGACCGACGCGCTGACCGGGCTCTACAACCGCCGCGGCTTTTTTGAGCGCGCCAATGCCTTGCTGCAATCCGCCCGCGACCAGGCGCCCAGTCTGCTGCTGATCGATGCCGACCACTTCAAGCGCGTCAACGACACGCACGGTCACGCCGTGGGCGATACCGTGCTGGTGCAGCTGGCCAATCGCATGAACGCCGCGCTGCGCGAGGGCGACGTGATCGGGCGGATCGGCGGCGAGGAGTTCGCCGTCTTTCTGCCCGCCACTAGCCTGGAAAATGCGTATGAACTGGCTGATCGCATCCGCCTGTCGGTGTCGCGACATGCGCTACGCATCCAGGGGCTACGGGTGCCGATGACGCTGAGCATCGGCGTCACCGTTCTGCAGCCCGGCGAGAGCACTCTGGAAGCCGCGCTGGGCCGCGCCGATACGGCCATGTACCAGGCCAAACAAAACGGTCGCAACCGGGTGGAGCTGGCTGCGGCCTCGGTTTTGTAGGCGTCCGGCGCTGCTGAGCGCCCGAGGGGCGACCCGGCGTTTGCTCATGCGCTGATGCAAGCCTGAGGGATTGAGCGGCAACACGCGCGATCGAGGCTGGTTTGAAGTAGCGCTATTCGCCGCCTTGACGGCAAAACACCGCCGTCCCTTATGCGTGCAGACCCAACTCACTTCCTTCTATGCTGGGCGCTGGGCGATTTTTCGAGGGAATGCATCATGGAGAGCAAGCAGAGGAAGGCGGCGTTGCTGACGGTGTTCGCGCTGGTTCTGGCGCTGGTGTGGTGGCGTCCGCTGCAAGCCACGGCGCAACGGTCTGTCGATTCGGGGCTGCAGCGCGCGCTGGTGACGTTTGCTTCGGCGCGGGCGCTCAACGGCGTGCTCAGCGAGGCCAAGAGTGCGTCGGTGAGTTTTCAGATCGGCGCGGGCGCTTCGTTGCAGCCGGGCGCGGCACTCGACCCGCTGGACGATCTGGTCGAGCAGTTTTCCACCGTCATGCTGGTGGCGACTTTGTCGTTTGCCATGCAGCAAGTGCTGATCGCGGTGTTCAGCGCCTGGCCGCTGGCGGTGGTGCTCTCCGCCTTGTTTCTGGCCTGGGCTGTGCTGGTGCTGAGAGAGCGCCGCGCACCGCCCTGGCTGGCGCGGCTGTCGGTTGGCCTGTTGGTGCTCAGCCTGAGCGTGCCCGCCGCCTCGCTGGCCAGCGAGCTGACCTATTCGCTGCTGATGGCGCGCGACTACGCCGCCGCACAGCAGCAGGTCAGCCTGTCCACCCCCGCAGCCTCTGAAGCGCAGACGGCGGCGCAGGCCGACGGCGCAGCCTTGGACAAGCTCAGACAACTGTGGTCGCAGACGCAGGACATCGGCCAGCAGGTGCAGGCGCTGCAGGCCAAGGCGAGCGGTATCGTGTCGCACCTCATCACCCTGGCGGCCGTCTTTCTGATACAGACCGTGGTGCTGCCCCTGCTGTTTTTCTGGGGGATGATGCGGCTTTACCGGCTGCTGCTGGGAAGAACATGGCCGGGCCGGGCGCCCGCCGTAAGATGATTTGCCCCTGATTGATTTCTCCTGCAAGGAAAACCCATGGCCTCCTCCAAACCCGCGTTTCAATGGGACGATGCGCTGCAGCTCGACGCCCAACTCAGCGCCGACGAACGGGCGGTGCGCGACGCCGCGCAGGCGTATTGCCAAGACCAGCTCGTGCCGCGGGTGCTCAGCGCCTTCCGCCATGAAACCACCGACCCGACGATCTTCCGCGAAATGGGAGCGCTCGGCCTGCTCGGCCCGACGATTCCCGAGGCCTATGGCGGCGCGGGGTTGAACTATGTGGGTTACGGGCTCATTGCGCGCGAGGTCGAGCGGGTCGATTCGGGCTATCGCTCGATGATGAGTGTGCAGAGTTCGCTGGTCATGCTGCCGATCTTCGCCTTCGGCTCCGAAGCGATGAAGCAGAAGTATCTGCCCAAGCTGGCCCGCGGCGAATGGATCGGCTGCTTCGGGCTGACCGAACCCGATCACGGCTCCGACCCCGGTGGCATGAGCACGCGCGCCCGTGCCGTGCCCGGCGGCTATGCGCTCACTGGCAACAAGATGTGGATCAGCAATAGCCCGATCGCCGATGTGTTCGTGGTCTGGGCCAAGGACGACGCGGGCGAGATTCGCGGCTTCGTGCTCGACAAAGGGGCAAAGGGGCTGAGCGCACCGGCCCTACACGGCAAGGTCGGCCTGCGTACCTCGATCACCGGCGAGATTGTGATGGACCAAGTGTTCTGCCCCGAAGAAAACGCCTTTGCGCAGGTGCGCGGACTCAAAGGCCCGTTCACCTGCCTGAACAGCGCGCGCTACGGCATCGCCTGGGGCGCGATGGGCGCGGCGGAAGACTGCTACGCCCGTGCGCGGCAGTATGTGCTCGACCGCAAGCAGTTCGGGCGACCGCTGGCGGCCAATCAGCTCGTGCAGAAAAAGCTCGCCGACATGGCGACCGACATCAGCCTGGGGTTGCAGGGCGCGCTGCGCCTGGGGCGCATGAAGGACGAAGGCACGGCGGCGCCCGAAGTCACCTCGCTGCTCAAACGCAACAACTGCGGCAAGGCGCTCGACATCGCCCGCACCGCGCGCGACATGCTCGGCGGCAATGGCATTTCAGACGAGTTCGGCGTGGCCCGCCATCTGGTGAATCTCGAAGTGGTCAACACTTACGAGGGCACGCACGACATCCACGCCCTGATTCTCGGCCGGGCGATCACGGGCATCGCGGCGTTCTGAGTCTCACGCCACCGTCCGCGACGCGGCGCATTCCCGCTCAGGCGGCGACAAACTCCCAAGCGTCCATGCTGAGGTTGCCGTAGTGCACGCCCCCGGCATGATGACGCGGCGTGGCGCCTTCGCCAGCGGTGCCCAGCGCCCAGAACAGCGGCAGCAGATGCTCGTCGGTGGGGTGCGCGCGTGCCGCATGCGGCGCTCTGCGGCGGTAGTCGAGCAGCGCTGGGGTGTCGCCGCGGTCGATCATGCCGCGCATCCATTCGACGAAAGCCTGCACGTAGGCGGCCGGTGGATCGTCGGTGCGGGCGGACGGGTGAAACTCGTGCAGATTGTGCGTCAGGCTGCCAGTGCCGAACAGCAAGACGCCTTGCTCGGTCAGCGGCGCCAGCGCCGCGCCCAGGCGGTAGGCGAGCGCCGCGTCGAGCGGCCAGGGCATGGCCAGCGGCACCACCGGAATATCCGCCTGCGGAAGCATCAGGCGAAGCGGTGACCAGACGCCGTGATCGAGCCCGCGCTGCGGGTCTTCGTGCACGCCCCAGCCGGCTTCGCGCAACAGTGCTTCTATCCGCGCAGCCCACTGCGGCGCGCCGGGCGCGGGGTATTGCAGGGCATAGAGCGCGCGGTCGAAACCGCCGAAGTCGTGCAGGGTCGCGGGCCGCGTGCTGGTGCCCAGAATGGGCTGCCGCGCCATCCAGTGCGGCGAAAAGGCGAGGATGATCTCGGGCCGCGGCAAAGCCTGCCCGAGCGCCTGGAGCATCGGCCCGGCGCTGCCCGGCTCCAGCGGTAGCATGGGCGAGCCGTGAGAGACAAACAACGTGGGCATGCGCTGGCCGGGCATGTTCAGCTCCTCATGATGGGGTGCGCACGCCTTCGATCTCCACGCGCACTTTCACTTCATGGCTCAGGCCGGCGGCGAATGCGGTCATGCCGTAGTCCATGCGGTTGATCGTGGTGGTGGCGACGAAGCCGCTCAGATAACCGCCCCAGGGTTTGGGCAGATAGGCCACATCGCCCGCGCCTTCCAGCGTCACCTCAAAGGTCGCCGGGTGGGTCACGCCGCGCAGGGTGAGATTGCCGTAGAGCTTGCCGTGGGTCTTGTTCTGCGGCACATAGCGCGTGCCGACGAAGCGGATGTCGGGGTGCGCAGCGGCATCGAAAAACGGCGCGGCCAGCAGATCGGTATCGCGTTGCGGCAAAAAGGTGTCCAGACTCTGGGCGGGAATGACGATATCGGCCTTGTCTTTGGCGGGGTTCGCAGGGTCGAAGGTGTAGCTGCCGGTCACCCGTTTGAACACCCCGGTAAAGCGCCCGACACCCGCGTGGCCGATGGTGAACTGCACCCCGGAATGATCAGGATCGACGCGGTAACTCCCCGCCGGATCGGCATGCTTGTGAACATAGGCCTGCGGCGCCGTGGTTTCGGCGGCCCAGGCCGGTGCGGCGCAGAGCGCCATGGCCACGGCGGTTGAAAGCGCGGGGGCCAGAAGTGAGCGGGAGCTTGAACGCAACATGGTGAAGTCCTTTCAGAGAGAGTGTGGTGTGCGGTAAGTCAGTTGTGTCAGTTATGTCAGTTGTTATTGCGGAGAAACGACCAGATGCACCTGCACCGCAATGGCGGCGGCCACCACACTGGTGTCCGCCCACGAGCCGGTGCCCAGGCCGAAGGCGGTGCGGTCGAGCGTGAAGGCGGCGTCCATGATCAGGTCTGTGCCGTCGGGGTGGGTGCTCACCTGCACGCGCAGCGGCTGGCTGTGGCCCTTCACGCTGAAGGTGCCGCTAACCCAGTAGCGTCCCGGTCCATCGGGGGTGAATTGGCTGGAGACGAAACGGGTCTGCGGATCGGCTTTGGCCGCCAGCCAGTCGGCCCCGGCGAGCAGGGCGTTGGTCTGGGCGCTGCCCGCGTCCACGCTGGCCGACTGCACCGCAACCTCGACGTGCGACTTGGCGAGGTCGCCCGGCATGAAGTCGATCTGCGCGGTCGCGTTTTTGAAGTGGCCTTTCATCGGCACGCCCATTTGGGTGGCGCTGAAGCTCACGCTCGACGCAGGCAAAGCGTGGGTGTAGGCCGCAGCGGGAACGGGCTGCGCCCAGGCTGCAGCGCAGATCGACAGCAGGGCGGCGCCGCACAGCGTTTTGATCGAGAGAGGCGACATGGTTGATTTCCTTTTCCAAAAAAGCGCACGCGGAATGGCGAGTCTTGAGCCCATCAGCGGCGCGGGCGTGGCAACGAACGCGGCAACAGACGCGGCAGCATGCGCAGCAGCAGGCCGTCGTGATCGATGAACTGGTGCTTGAGCGCCGCCGCAATATGCACGGCAACCAAGGCGGCCAGGGTGTAGTTCAGCGTGGCGTGCACCAGTTCGAGCAGATGCGCCATCGCCGGATTGGCGGGCAGCAGATTGGGCAGCTTCCACACACCCCACCACACCACGGGCACACCAGCCGCCGAACTCAGCGCCCAGCCGCTGAGCGGTATGCAAAGAATCAGCAGATAGAGCAGCTCGTGCATCAGGGCCGCAGCCGCCTGCTGCCAGGGCGGAATATCGCCGGGCAACGGCGGTGGGCGATGCGTGAGCCGCCAGCCGATACGCAGCACCACCATCAGCAGCACGGTGATGCCGAACCATTTGTGCCACGAATACAACTCGATTTTGCGCACCGAAAGCGGCAGCCCGTGCATATAAAGCCCCAGCGGAAAGAGGCCGAAAATCAACAGGGCAATCAGCCAGTGCAGCAACTGCGCGGGCAGGGTGTAGCGGGCCACTTCGGCAACCGGGGTGGATCTCATGTCGCACTCTCTTGAGTACCCGCATGAGCGCCCGCCTGCTCCAGCGCCTGCCGCAAACTGTGCAAGGCCTGCTGCGACGCGATCAGCTCGGCAGCGCTCAGTTTTGAGAACGCCTGCGCCAGATGCGCCCCATGCGCAGGAAACACTTGCTCGAACACCTTCTGCCCCCGCGACGTCAGCCGCACGATCTGCCCACGGCCATCGCTCGGATCGGGCAGACGCTGCACCAAGCCCTTGGCCAGCAGGCGATCGACCACGCCGGTCAGCGTGCCCTTGGTAATCAGGGTCTTGTCGCCCAACTGCTTGGGGTTCATGCCCTCGGTGTTGCCCAGCGTGGCCACCACGTCGAATTGCGCCGGGGTCAACCCCAGGCTTTGCACATGCGCGGCGGAGTAACGCTCGAACGCCTGATAGGTGCGCACGAGTTCGCGCAACAAGGGCAGAAAGGGGGGCGGGGAAGTCACGGCGCAACCAGGGAAAAGAACATGCTGCGCATCTTAGTTCTTATTAGAACTATCTCTGCGCGCAGGGTCATTGCGGTTCCGCGCCACCGGCACGCGCATCACAGCCTGAAGTTCACGCTTCGAGGTCGCCCCTCCTACCATGTCGGCATGAACAGCGCTGCTATTTCTTCGCCCCCGCCCGGTATCGCCTGCGACGTGCTGGTCGTCGGCGGCGGCATCAATGGGGCGGGCATCGCGCGCGATCTGTCCGGGCGCGGCCTCAAGGTGGTGCTGTGCGAACGCGACGACCTTGCGGCGCACACTTCCTCGTCCTCCACCAAGCTGATTCACGGCGGTCTGCGCTATCTCGAGTATTACGAATTCGGCCTGGTGCGCAAGGCTTTGCAGGAGCGTGAAGTGCTGCTGCGCAGCGCGCCGCATCTGATGTGGCCGCTGCGCTTTGTCATGCCGCACGCACCGGCCATGCGCCCGGCCTGGATGATTCGCGCCGGGCTGTTTCTCTACGACCATCTGGCGCGGCGCGAGTGGCTGCCGGGCTCGGGCAGCATCGATCTGCGCACCCATGCCGCGGGCGCCCCGCTGAAGGCCGAATACACCCACGGCTTCATGTATTCCGACGGCTGGGTGGACGACGCCCGGCTGGTCACCCTGTGCGCGGTGGACGCGGCGGAACGCGGCGCAACCGTGCGGACCCGCACCGCCTGCACCTCCGCCACGCGCCACGGCACGGGCTGGCAAGCCACGCTGCGCGATGCCGCGGGCGGCGAGCAGCAGGTGAGCGCCCGCGCCCTGGTCAACGCGGCAGGCCCGTGGGCCGAACAACTGCTCAAGCGCACGGTGCACAACGCCGACGGGCAGCCGCCGCGCGAGCGCCGCTCGCTGCGGCTGGTGCGCGGCAGCCACCTCGTCGTGCCGCGCCTGTTCGATCATCCACACGCCTACATCTTTCAGGCGAACGATGGCCGTATCGTGTTCGCCATTCCCTACGAGCGCGACTTCACCCTGATCGGCACGACCGATGTCGAAGTGCCCGACCCCGACAGCGCCGAGACTTGCAGCGAGGCCGAAGCCGCCTACCTCTGTGCCGAAGTCAACCGTTACTTCCGCACCGAGTTGCGACCCGAGCAGACCGTCTGGCGCTACGCCGGCGTGCGACCCCTGCTCGAAGATCACGCGGGCGATGCCAAGGCCGCGACCCGTGACTACAAGCTCGAACTCGACCGCGACGGCGCGCCGCTGCTCACCGTGTGGGGCGGCAAGATCACCACCTTCCGCAAGCTCGCCGAACAGGCCGCCGACCAGCTCTGCGCTGCCCTCGGCGAAGCACGCCCGGCCTGGACGCACGACGCCTTTCTTCCCGGTGGCGATCTGTCGGGCTGGATCGGCCCCGCACAGCGCCCCGACACCGACTTTGCCCGTTTTGTTCAAACCGTGCAGCAACGCTACCCGTGGCTGCCGCCCGACCTAGCGCAGCGTCTGGCCCGCGCCTACGGCAGCCGCATCGACCGCGTGCTGCAAACCACAGATGGGCAGGGCGCGGCACGCCTGCAAGACCTCGGCGCCGAGATCGCCCCCGGTTTGTTCGAGGCCGAGCTGCGTTATTTGCGCGACACCGAATGGGCCGCCAGCGCCGACGATGTTCTTTGGCGCCGCAGCAAACTCGGTTTGCACCTGCTCGCCGATCACCCGGCCTCCTCCCAGTCTCACGCCGTATCCGACTGGTTCGCCAGCCGCTGATTACGCGCTGCGCCGTCGCGCGGGCAAATACCCGGCTGGGTATAGGGGCAACACGTCTCGTTACCCCTTGCGCTTGATCTAAGTCAGAAAATTTCTTCGACTTTCAGAAATTCCTGAAATTTCGATCAAACCACTTATGCAACTCCCGGAACTCACCCAGCGCTTCGTGCTGCACTTTGGCGAAATGGGCAGCCGCTGGGGCATCAACCGCACCGTCGGCCAGATTTATGCCCTGCTGTTCGTCAGCGAGCGCCCGCTCAATGCCGACGAAATCGCCGCCGCGCTCGATTTTTCGCGCTCCAACGTCAGCATGGGGCTCAAGGAGTTGGGCGCCTGGAATCTGGCGCGCATGCAGCACCTGCCCGGTGACCGGCGTGATTATTTCTCTGCGCCCGAAGACGTGTGGGCTATTTTTCGCACCCTGGCCGAGGAACGCCGCAAGCGCGAAATCGACCCCACCCTGTCCATGCTGCGCGACGCCCTGCTGTTTCAGCCCGAGGGCGCCTCCGAGCAATACGCGCAGCAGCGCATGCGCGAAATGCACGATCTCATCGAACTGGCCACGCAGTGGTTCGACGATATTCAGCGCATGCCCAGCGAAGACGTGCGCCAGCTCATGCAACTGGGCGGCGCGGTGCAAAAGCTCATCGCCCTCAAAAGCCGTGTCAAGCAGGTGGCCACGCGCAGGCGGGGCGACAAAGCCGCCGCGCTGCAAGTGGTGGAGAACTGAGATGTGCACCGCCTTCTGCTGGACCTTGCGCATTGACCTGCCGCCGCCGCAGGGCGTCACCCCGCTGTAACGCGTCCCGCTTATCGTTGGCTCAACCTGCCGCCCGGCGCGGCCCGGCACGCCAACCGACATCCCACCGCTTCAGGAGTGCATCATGGATTGGCTTCAAAACCCTGAGTTCCTCGCTCGGGCGCAGTTTGGCTTCATTGCGATGTTCCACATCATGTGGCCGCCGCTCACCATCGGGCTGGCGCTGGTGCTGTTCGGCATGGAAGCCGCTTGGGTGAAGACCAAAAACGTCTTCTACTTTCACCAGGTCAAGTTCTGGACCAAGCTGTTCCTGATCAACTTCGGCGTCGGCGTGATTAGCGGCATTCCGATGGAGTTCTCCTTCGGCACCAACTGGGGGCCGTTCTCCACCTCGGCCGGCGACTTCATGGGCAACATTCTCGGCTTCGAGACGGCCATGGCCTTCATGCTCGAAGCCGGTTTTCTCGGCATCATGCTGTTCGGCTGGGGCCGCGTCGGCCCCAAGATGCACCTGTTCGCCACCGGCATGGTGGCCTTTGGCAGCACCTTGTCGGCCTTCTGGATCATGGTGGCCAATTCTTGGATGCAAACGCCCGCCGGGGTGAAGCTGGTGGACGGCAAGTTCGCCATCACCAACTGGTATGACGCGGTGTTCAACCCCGATCTGCCCTATGGCTTCGGCCACATGTTCACCGCCGCGATCGAGCTCAGCCTGGTCGTCATGGCTGGGGTGAGCGCGTATTACCTGCTCAAAAAACGCCATGTTGATTTCTTCCGTCCGGCGTTCAAGTGGGCGGTGATCTCGTTGTTCATCGTCGCACCGCTGCAGATTTTTATTGGCGATTCTGCGGGGAGCTCGCTGGCCGAGACTCAACCTGCCAAGCTCGCCGCCATCGAGGCGCACTGGAAAACCAACAAGCCCGGCGAGGGCGCGCCGTGGGCGCTGCTGGCTATTCCTAACCAGAAAGAGCAGAAAAACGACTGGGCGCTGGAAATTCCCGATGGTCTGAGCATGATCGTGACCAAAACGATGACGGGCAAAGTCGTCGGTCTGGATCACTTCAAGCCACAAGACCAGCCGCCAGTGTGGATTCCGTTCTATGGCTTCCGCGTCATGGTGGCCGCCGGGGTGTTTGTCGCCTTCCTGGCCTTCTGGACGCTGTGGATGCTGTGGCGCAAACGTGAGCGCATGACTGCGGCGCGCATCAGCGAAAACAAATGGCTGCTGCGTGGCTGGCTGCTCGCGGTACCCGCCATCTACGCCGCGGTTGAAGCCGGCTGGATGACCCGCGAAGTGGGCCGCCAGCCGTGGATCGTCTACGGCATGATGCGCACTAGCCAGGGCGTGAGCAACCTGCCGGCCGACACCGTGCTGTGGTCACTCGCCATGTACATGCTGTTCTACGGCGTGATCGGCGTCACCGCCTTCGTCTTTGCCGCACGCATGATCCGCAAAGGCCCGAGCTTCGAAGACCCGCCCGGCGCACCCGGCCAGGGTGGTAAGCCGGAACACGCTGCTGCGCCCAAGCACGTTCCCTTCACCCCGCCTGTCGCACCGATTGCGCCCGCCTCGGTCAGCGCCAAGCTCGCGGTGAAAGGAGGGCAGTGAGATGGACTTCGGCAACCCGCAGGAACTGCATCACGTTCTGGCCACGGTTTGGTTTCTCATCATCGGCCTGTTCATGGTGTTTTATGTGGTGCTCGACGGTTTCGACCTCGGCGTGGGGGTGCTCTCGCTGTTCGTCGGCGAGCGCCGCCGCAAGGTGATGATGGCCAGCCTGGGCAGCATCTGGGACGCCAACGAGACCTGGCTGGTGGTCATCGGCGGCACGCTGTTCGGCGCCTTTCCGCTGGCCTACGGCACCGTGCTGCACGGGCTCTACATCCCCATCATCCTCATGCTGCTGGGCTTCATGCTGCGCGGCGTGTCGTTCGAGTTTCACGAGCTCTCCGAGCGCAAAGCCTTCTGGGGCGCCATGTTCGGCGTCGGCAGCCTGCTGGCCACCATCGCCCAGGGGTTCGCGCTCGGTGGCTTGCTCAATGGCGTGAAGGTGGTGAACGGCGTGTATGTGGGCAGCGTGTGGGAATGGCTCTCGCCCTTCAGCGTCATCGTGGTGCTGGGCGTGGTGGCCGGTTACGCCATGCTGGGTTCGACCTACCTCATCATCAAGACCAAAGACGACATTCAGGCCGGTTGCTACCAGCGCGGCCAGCTACTCGCCTGGATCATGCTCGCCGTCGGCGCCGTGGTCACCGTCTGGACGCCGCTGCAATTTCCGCAGATCTTCGCCCGCTGGCTCACCACCCCGAACATCTACTTCTTCGCCGTGCTGCCCGCGCTGGCCTTACTCAGCTTCGTCATGCTGCTGCGCGCCCTCAAGCGGCAGGCCGAAGTGGCGCCGTTTGTCTGGAGCATGCTGATCTTCCTGTTCTCTTTCGCCGGCCTGGCCGCCACCTGGTATCCGTACATCGTGCCCGGCTCGCTCACCATCGACCAGGCCGCATCGGACAGCGGCACCCTGGTGTTCATGCTCATCGGCATTGGCATGCTCATCCCGGTGATGATTACCTACAACGTCTATCAATACATCGTCTTTCGCGGAAAAATCGATCCCGATGCGGAGCACGCGTATTGAGATATTGAACTGGGGCCCGCTCTTTTTTCACTGGCCACCGACCCGGTCGGCGGCCCCAACTTAGGTGGCTGAGCGCCGATGCCTGTTATATAAACAAAAGCGCAAACAAAAAACCCGCACAAGGCGGGTTTTTTGTTTGCAGCAAAGCGCGAAAAAATATCAGCGCTTGGAGAACTGCTTGGCGCGACGGGCGCCGCGCAGGCCCACTTTTTTCCGCTCCACTTCGCGGGCGTCGCGGGTGACGAAGCCTGCCTTG
>NZ_NCKP01000133.1:0-1678 GCF_002282795.1 Thiomonas sp. 13-64-67 | reverse complement strand
TATGAGCCGGATGCGGCCTTGCTGGCGCAGATGCAGCACGAGTTTGGCCTGCACCCGCTGGCGGTGGAAGACGCCGCCAAGGCGCACCAGCGCCCCAAGTTGGAGGCTTATGGCGAATCGCTTTTTGTCGTGGCACGCACGGCCTCGCGCAGCGGCGTGCATGTGCGGTTCGGCGAGACGCATGTGTTCATGGGCCGCAACTACATTCTCACCATCCGGCATGGGGATTCGACCGGCTACGCGACGGTGCGTCGCAATGTCGAGCAGACGCCCGCGCTGCTCGCGCAGGGGCCGGGGTATGCGCTGTACGCGGTGCTCGATGCCATCGTTGACGGGTACCTGCCCATCGTCGAGGCCTATCGGGCCGAGCTGGAGGAGCTGGAAGGCGAGATCTTCGCGCGCCAATGGCGGCGCGGCACGCTCAAGCGGCTGTACGCCATGCAGCGCGAACTCACGCGCCTGCGACTGGCGGTGGCGCCTTTGCAGGATGTGCTGGCGCAGCTTCAGCGCCTGCCGGGCGACGTGATGCCTGAGGCCATGAGGCCTTACTTCCGCGACGTGAACGACCATGCCAACCGCATCAACGACACGGTGGGCGCGCTGCGCGAAATGCTCTCGGCGGCGATGAACGTCTCGGTCTCTCTTGTGACGCTGGAGCAGAACGAGGTGGTCAAGCGGCTGGCCGGCTGGGCCGCGCTGCTGGCCGTGCCCACGTTGCTCACCGGCTGGTTCGGCATGAACTTCCGGCACATGCCCGAGTTGGACTGGCGCTGGTCCTATCCTGCATTGCTCGTTTTCACCCTGGCCTTGTGCGGCGGGCTGTACTACTGGCTCAAGCGCTCTCGCTGGTTGTAGCCAGGGTTCGCCCCACCCCAAACCCAAAACTATTTCGCCTTTGCCACTAGAGCTTGCCGCCCATGCCCGACATCCACCACTTCGCCTTGTTCCTGCTCTCGGGCCTGTTGCTCAATATGACCCCGGGCGCGGATATGTTGTTCATCGTGTCGCGCAGTGCTGGGCAGGGGGTGAGGGCCGGGGCGATGGCGGCGCTGGGGGTTGGGGCGGGTTGTCTGGTGCATGTCACCGCAGCCGCAGTGGGGCTGTCGGCGCTGATTGCCGCGTCGGATCTGGCGTTCAACGTGGTCAAGTGGATGGGAGCGGCCTACCTGGTGTGGCTGGGGGTGGGTCTGCTGCGTGCAAGGAGGCAGGCGCCAGCGGTTTCAGCGCCCATGGCCGCCGCACCCTTGCGGGCGGTGTTCTGGCAAGGCGTGCTGACCAATGTGCTCAACCCGAAGATCGTGCTGTTTTTTCTGGCCTTTTTGCCGCAGTTCGTTGGCACTTCGACGCGCGGACAGGGCTGGGCGTTTCTGTTGCTCGGCGTGGTGTTCACCGTCAATGGCACGCTATTCAATCTGGGCGTGGCCTGGGTGGCGGCGCGGGCGCGCCATCTGGGGCGCATGCAGCGCCTGGCGCTTTGGGTGCGGCGGCTGACCGGCGTTGTCTTCGTCGGCTTGGGGCTGCGTCTGGCGTTGGCGTCGAGGGTGTAGAGCGGGACAAGCCAACGCGGCGCCGCAGTAATCTGAGTATTCCGGCCCAACGTGACCGGTGATTCCGGGAACGTGACCGATAGCCCGGCGAAGGTGAGCGGGAGGATTCCGGGAACGTGACCGGTGATTCC
>NZ_NCKP01000036.1:0-49565 GCF_002282795.1 Thiomonas sp. 13-64-67 | reverse complement strand
GCTCTTCACTGAGTTTGTCTGATCGCATGGAGCCCCCGAAAAAACCCAAGCTTCGCTCAGCTCAGACTCATTGAAAAGATGGGTTCGGCAAACGCTTACAAGGAAATGACCTCGGGCTCCTGATGATCCACCCTGCCCGGCCAAGCTCACTGCAGGTCGGGCGCCCACCCGATTTTCTAGGCGACCCATGACTACCCACACCACTGCGCAGGCTGTCCCACCCATGCTCGACGTGCAGGGCATTGAGGTGATTTACAACCATGTCATCCTCGTCCTCAAGGGGGTATCCATTCGCGTCGACAAGGGACGCATTGCAGCGCTGCTCGGAGGCAACGGGGCAGGGAAAACCACGACCTTGCGCGCAGTGTCGTGCCTGCTTCGTGCCGAGCGTGGCGAGGTGACCAAGGGTTCCATTCACTATGAAGGTCACCGGATCGACAAGGAGGACGCACCCGCCTTGGTTCGCCAAGGTGTGGTGCAGGTCATGGAGGGACGACACTGCTTTGCCCACCTGACCATTGAGGACAACCTGCTTGCCGGCGCCTACAGCCGCCGCGATGGCAAGGGTGCGGTGCAAGCGACCCTCGATAAGGTCTACACCTACTTTCCACGCCTGAAAGAGCGTCGTCACAGCCAGGCCGCTTATACCTCGGGCGGCGAACAGCAAATGTGCGCCATCGGCCGTGCGCTCATGGCGAGTCCGAAGCTCATCCTCCTCGACGAACCTTCGATGGGCCTTGCGCCGCAGGTCGTCGACGAAGTGTTCGCGATCGTTCGCGAGCTCAACCAACGCGAAGGTACGACTTTCCTGCTGGCCGAGCAGAACACGGCCATGGCCTTGCGCTATGCCGATCACGGCTACATCCTGGAGAACGGCCGTGTGGTCCTCGATGGCGCTGCGGCGGATCTGGCCGCCAACGATGACGTACGGGAGTTCTATCTCGGTCTGGCCGACCGGGGCCAGAAGTCATTCCGGGAGGCGCGAAGCTATCGCCGTCGAAAACGCTGGCTGAGTTGACCCGGCGGTAACCGTCAACAGATACCGAGGAGTAACCGTAGTCATGGAATGCCACGATACCCCCTATGACGCCCTTGAGACTCGGTCCGCAGAGCAGCGAGAAGCCGAGTTCTGGAAGGCCCTGAGGCTCACCGCCGCGCATGCCAAAGCCAATGCATCAGCCTGGGCAGATAGGCTGCGCGAGATAGAACCTGAAGAACTTACTGGGCGCGACGCACTCGCACGCATTCCAGTCTTGAGAAAGAGCGAGCTGCTGGCATTGCAAAGAGCAAGTTGCGAGCGCGGTGGCGATGTGTTTGCTGGCCATGCCACCGTTGGTTGGACCACGCAGCAGCCACACCGGGCCACCGCACTCCGCGTATTCAGCTCCCCTGGCCCCATCTATGAACCTCAAGGCAGCGGCATTGATCCCTGGCGCATGGCGCGCGCCCTGCACGCAGCTGGGTTGCGCCCTGGGGAATTGCTGCACAACAGCTTCTCTTACCACTTCACCCCGGCAGGGGCCATGCTCGAAGGCGGCGCGCATCGGCTCGGATGTACGGTTTTTCCCGCTGGAATCGGACAGACCGAGTTGCAAGTGCAGGCCCTCGCCGATTTGGGCGCGCATTGTTATGGCGGAACGCCCTCATTTCTCGGCATCCTGGTCGATCGCGCCCAAGCGTTGGGCATCGCGCTGCCAAGACTGACCAAGGCACTCGTCTCTGGAGAAGCATTGAACAGTGCGCTGCGCGAGCGGCTGGATGCCGCAAACATTACCGCATTGCAATGCTATGCCTCCGCAGATGTGGGCCTGATCGCCTTTGAAACCCGAGAACGAAACGGATTGCTTATCGATGAATCCGTGCTGATCGAAATTTTGGATCCAAACAATCGTCCCGTCCCTGATGGCGAGGTCGGTGAAGTGGTTGTCACCGTACTCAACTCGGCATACCCGCTGATTCGTTTCGGCACAGGTGATCTGTCCTCTATCGTTCCCGAATCGCGTCACACTCCGCTATCTTGCGGCCGCACGCAATTGCGCATCGCAGGCTGGATGGGCCGAGCTGATCAGGCCACCAAAGTAAGAGGCCTTTTCGTTCACCCGCATCAGATTCAGGATGTTCTGAAACGCCATCCAGAAGTCCGCTGGGCACGACTGGAAGTGTCGCAGCGCGACGGAGAAGATCAAATGCAACTGATCTGCGTCTCGGAAGTGGCATCGCCCAACCTGGCCCAAACCCTGCAACAAACGATGCGCGACCTCACAAAGCTGCGCGCCGAAGTCACCTGGCAGTCCAGCGAAAATTGGCTGCAGAATGCACCTACCATTTCAGACCTTCGTGCCAGACCTTCAAGCCAAGCTCAGGCCGATGGTTGAGGCGACAACCCCATCATGCCCGGACCGACCGCTGAATTCTGGAACGAACGCTTTCTCACCCACACGACTGGATGGGATCGCGGCGCGGTACATCCACAACTTCTGCACTGGATCGCCGAGGGCACGCTCGAACCCTGTCGCATTCTGGTGCCGGGCTGTGGCGCGGGGCATGAGGTTTTGCATCTGGCGGCCGCAGGGTTTGAAGTCACCGCGTTGGACTACGCGGAGCAGGCCGTCGCCCTGGTGACCGAGCGCTTGCAGAAACAGGGCTTGAGCCCGACCGTTTTGCAAGCCGACGTGCGGCAATGGGACGCCCCGCAACCGTTTGACGCCATCTGGGAGCAAACCTGCCTTTGCGCGCTTTACCCGGACGATTGGATGACTTACGCTAATCGGCTGCATCACTGGCTGGCACCACATGGGCGGCTCTTCGCCCTGTTCATGCAGACCGCAAAACCCGGCGCAGAGGAAGGGTGGATACAGGGCCCGCCCTATCACTGCGACATTCTGGCCATGCGCGCAGTATTTCCTTCCACACGATGGCAGTGGCCCAAGCCGCCCTACCCGCGCGTTCCGCACCCCGGCGGTTCGGCCGAACTGGCGCTCGTGCTCTCCCCAGTTGTATCAGACGCGCGGAAATAATCGGCCATGCCGTTCGATCTGGGCAGCGCGGCAGGTCGCCGCTTGAGCAGCGATTTTTCCGACGTTTTGGCGTTCAAACAACGAAACTCCCAAGCCCGCAGTTTGTCTGCATCGAGAATTTCCACCCCGCCATACCGCAGATGCAGCACGCCGTCCGCCTCCAGCCGTTGAAAGGCCTGATTCACCCGCTGGCGCGACAAATGACAAAGCTGGCCGATTTCTGACTGGGTGACTTTCAGCGCGCCGCCATTCGCACCGGAGAGCGGGTGAAACAAATGCCGCAGGGTTCGGGCGACAATCGATTCAGCACCGCTTTGCTGATCGTCTAGCGCCTGCAAAGTCATCAGTTCGAGACGGTCATTGAGTTGCTGCAGCAGGTAATGGTTGAAGGCAATATTGCGCTCCAGCAACCAGAGAAAAGTTTCGCGCGGCACCAGCGCCAATTCGCAAGTGCGTATGGCTTGGGCCTGATAGCGCCACACCCCCAACCGCATCAGCGTTCCTTCGCCGAACCAACCGCCAGCCCCCACGCCGGAATAAACCAACGGTTTGCCAGTGGTCGTTGTCACGGTAAATTTCGCAAGCCCCGACATCAAGCCGATCCAATGCTGGGCCGTTTCGCCCAAAGGCTGCAGCGCCTGCCCTGCTGGCACGCTCTGGTAGCCCACTTCCGAAGCCACACGGGCCTTTTCTACTGGCTGCAAACGCCCCCACCAGCCGCTGCGGGCTGCCCAGATTGGCGTTTTGGAGTCGTTCATGCAAGTGTTTCCTGGCTCAGGCTCTATGCTCGCGATTTTTTGCCGTCACTCGCATGACTGCGTGTAAATATCATGACTTAACGCAATGCAGCGTTGAGAGCGTCACCCATAAAAAAACCGGGTCATCCCCGGTTTTTATGTTGCGAGCCTCACTCGCAACATGCAGGCAAAGCGCCGTGCTGTATTCAGATCAGGAAAGATTCCTTGCTTTTGCCGCCGTCCACCGCGCTTTGAAGCCAGCGCGGCATTTTTCCGCGGCCAGTCCAAGTTTCGCCCGTCTGCGCGTTGCGATATTTCGGCGCGACCGTCGATCCCTTGGACGACGCCCCGCCACGACGCGAACCGAGATCGGCCAAGGTAATACCGTATTCATCCATTTTGGCGCGAATATCGCTCACCACGGCAGCAATCTCTGCCTTGCGTTGCGTTTCAGCCTGCTGTTTGAGGGCTTCAATCTGTGACTGCAATTCTTTATACGTTGCCATGAGCACCTTCTCCTGTGTTGAAAGTTAAAACCGGGCCCATCATACGACAAAACAAAAAATAAAAAAGCCCGCACAAGGCGGGCTCATTCATAAGCACTGGAATGCTTCAATCCATCATTCGATGGCCTTGGTGATATCTTCTACGACCTTTTTGGCATCGCCGAAGACCATCATGGTTTTGTCCATGTAAAACAGTTCGTTATCCAAGCCGGCATACCCTGCAGCCATCGAACGTTTGTTCACGATCACCGTTTTTGCCTTGTAAGCCTCAAGAATTGGCATACCGGCAATCGGTGATTTTGGATCGGTCTTCGCCGAAGGATTGACCACGTCATTGGCGCCAAGAATCACGGCGACATCAGCCTGCCCGAACTCTGGGTTGATATCGTCCATTTCGAAAACCTGGTCGTAGGGCACCTCGGCCTCGGCAAGCAGCACATTCATATGGCCCGGCATGCGGCCAGCCACAGGGTGAATCGCATATTTCACATTCACGCCGCGCTCGGTGAGTTTCTGCGCCAGTTCCTTGACCGCATGCTGCGCGCGGGCCACGGCCAAACCGTAACCGGGCACGATGATGACTGTTTCGGCATTGGACAAGAGAAACGCGGCGTCGTCCGGGCTGCCCGATTTCACCGGGCGTTGCTGCACCGCTGCGGCGGTTGTGGAAGACTCGGCGCCAAACCCGCCCAGAATCACGCTGATGAAAGACCGGTTCATCGCCTTGCACATGATATAGCTCAGAATTGCACCGGAAGATCCGACCAATGAACCGGCGATGATGAGCATATTGTTTTCGAGCGAAAAACCAATGCCAGCCGCAGCCCAACCGGAATAGCTGTTGAGCATCGACACGACCACGGGCATATCGGCGCCGCCGATGGGAATAATCATCAGTACGCCCAACACGAAGGCCAACGCCATCATGATGAGAAAGGGCGTCCAAGCCGCCGTAGCCCAGAACCAAAGACCAAAAGCGATAGCCGCCAGAAAAATAATCAGGTTGAGCCAATGCTGCCCGGCAAACCGCACGGGCGCGCCCTGGAACAGGCGGAATTTGTAGCGCCCAGCGAGCTTGCCAAAGGCGATGACCGAACCGCTGAAGGTAATGGCGCCCACGACCGTGCCGATGAAAAGCTCGATACGGTTCCCCGGAGGCAGCGGGTCACCTGCAGCTTGAACGATGCCGAAGGCGTGGGGCTCGGCGACTTCGGCCACGGCGATACACACTGCGGCCAGACCGATCATGCTGTGCATGAAAGCCACCAGCTCGGGCATTTTGGTCATTTCGACGCGGTTGGCCATAAAAGCGCCAATGCCGCCGCCGACCACCAGCCCGAGTAGCACATATCCGAGACCAAGCGCCCCGGCATCGCCGCCCACCTTAATAATCAAGGCGACTGTGGTGAAGACGGCGATGACCATACCTGTCATGCCGAACACATTTCCGCGCCGGCTGGTCGTTGGGTGCGACAAGCCTTTGAGCGCTTGAATGAAAAAGACCGCTGCGAGCAAATACAGCAGGGTCACGAGATTCATGCTGAGTGTCATAAATTGAGTCCTTGATGCTGCGAGTCACCTGCCGCGGTTCGAAACAGATCGGTGCGACATCTGTTGGCGAAGCGGTAACGTCAGGTATCTATTGGGGTGTGATTTAGCTCTTGCCGGCTGTTTTCTTTTTGAACATGGCCAGCATGCGCCGCGTCACGAGAAAGCCGCCGAATACATTGACCGCGGCCAGCGCAACCGCGAGGGTTCCCATGATTTTGCCCAGAGGCGTCACGGTCAACGCGGCGGCCAGCATGGCGCCCACGATGATGATGGCGGATATGGCGTTGGTCACCGCCATCAGCGGGGTATGCAAAGCCGGGGTGACATTCCAGACCACGTGGTAGCCCACATAGATTGCCAAAACAAAAATAGTGAAATTGATCACCAGAGGAGAGATTTCATGCATGGCTCAGTCCTTTTTCAGGATGAAAATCATTGACAGAGTGAAAAATCAGGCCGTCTTGCGCAGCAACTGTCCATCGCGGCACATCAGGCAGGCGGCGACGATGTCGTCTTCCATATTCACCACAAAGCCCTTTTCCTTGTCGAACACCAGTTTCAGAAAATCGAGCACGTTGCGCGCGTATAGAGCCGATGCATCGGCGGCCACGAGAGCGGGGAGATTGGTTTCTCCCACCAGGGTCACGCCATGCTTGACCACGGTTTTGCCAGCTTCGGTCAAAGGGCAGTTGCCGCCCTGCGCTGCGGCCATGTCGATAATCACCGAACCCGGTTTCATCGACTTGACCATTTCCTCGGTAATCAGCACCGGCGCCCGGCGGCCCGGAATCAGCGCCGTGGAAATGACCACATTAGCCTGCTTGACCCGCTCGGCAACAAGGGCGGATTGCCGCTGCATCCAACTGGCGGGCATCGGACGGGCATAACCGCCGACGCCTTGGGCAATATCGCGCTCTTCATCGGTCTCGAAGGGCACGTCGATGAACTTCGCGCCCAGCGACTCGATCTGCTCTTTCACCGCAGGACGCACATCCGAAGCCTCGATCACCGCGCCCAAACGTTTTGCCGTGGCAATGGCCTGCAAACCCGCCACCCCGGCGCCCAAAATCACCACGCGCGCGGCCTTGACCGTGCCCGCAGCAGTCATCAGCATGGGCATGAAACGCTGGTAAACATTGGCCGCCAATATGACGGCCTTGTAACCGCCGATATTGGCCTGGCTGGACAATACGTCCATGCTCTGCGCACGCGAGGTACGGGGCGCCGCTTCGAGGGCAAACGCTGTCAGGCCCGCGTCGGTCATGGCCTGCAAGCCTTCGGCGTTGAACGGGTCGAGCATGCCGACCAACACAGTGCCGGGCTTCATCAGCCCAAGTTCCTCGGCTGTGGGGGGCCTGACCTTGAGCACCATTTCGGCCGCAAAGGCCTCAACGCGATCACCGATGGTGGCGCCCACGGCGATGTAATCTGCGTCGGGGGCGTCAGCGCGCAGGCCAGCATCGGCTTGCATCACCACGGTGTGCCCCTGGGCAATCAATTTTTTGACTGTTTCCGGTGTTGCTGCAACACGGGCTTCGCCGGCCAAAGTTTCCGCCGGAATGCCGATACGCATGGAGTCTCTCCTTTGAAGTCTGCTTTATCGGGGTCTGAACGCAGCACGAACACGAGATCGTTTCAGCCCCACTCAGTCGGAACAAATCTGCTTGCCTAAGCAATAGATCCAAGCGCAGCATTATCCCGCGTTTTCCCTAAGATTGCTGCAGCGCAAATTACGTACATCAGGAAATCTCTTTTGCTTTTTTTAATATTTTGCATCAAGCCCTATTTCTATTTCTTGCATTCTTGCCGCTATGCGATTTGATCCCTCTGCGCGTCCTCGCGTCACCGTTGCCGCCATCGTCGAACAGGACGGTCGTTTTCTGCTCGTCGAAGAGCAGACGGCGGGTGGCCTGCGCCTGAACCAGCCCGCAGGCCATCTGGAAGTGGGTGAAAGCCCGCTACAGGGCGCGGTACGTGAAGCACTGGAAGAAACCGGCCGGGTGTTCGTCCCCACCGGCCTGGTGGGCGTGTATCTGTCGCGCTCCCAGCGTCAAACGGCCAGCGGTCATCAGGACGTGAGCTATCTGCGGCTCACGTTCTGCGGCGAAGTCTCTGCTGCAGACCCGGGGCGCGCGCTGGACGAGGGCATTGTGCGCACGTTGTGGATGGACCTCGACGCCCTGCGCGCCAGTGCCAGCCGTCATCGCAGCCCGCTGGTGTTGCGCTGCGTAGAGGATTACTTGCGGGGGCAGCGCTACCCCCTGGAACTGATCGCCACCGACCCGAGTGTGTTCGGTTGAACCCAGCCTTCTTTCTACAATTTGCGCATGACATCTTCTTCTCGCGGCACCGTTGTGGTCGGGCTTTCCGGCGGGGTCGATTCCTCCGTTTCCGCCTGGCTGCTCAAACAGCAGGGCTACACGGTCGTTGGCCTGTTCATGAAAAACTGGGAAGACGACGATGACAGCGAATACTGCTCCACGCGTCAAGACTGGCTCGACGCCGCGAGCGTGGCCGACCGTATCGGCATCGATATCGAGGCGGTGAATTTCGCCGCGGAATACAAAGAGCGGGTGTTTGCCGATTTCCTGCGCGAATATGCCGCCGGACGCACGCCCAACCCGGACGTGCTGTGCAACGCCGAGATCAAGTTCAAGGCCTTTCTCGACCATGCCATGCGCCTGGGCGCAGACCGCATCGCCACCGGACATTACGCGCGGGTGCGTGAGACCGACCACGGCTTCGAGCTGCTGCGCGGGCTGGACGCCTCGAAAGACCAGAGCTACTTTCTGCACCGACTCAATCAGGCGCAGCTCGCGCGCACGCTGTTTCCGGTGGGCGAGCTGAACAAGACCGAAGTGCGCAAAGTGGCCGAAGCGATAGGCCTGCACAACGCCCGCAAAAAAGACTCCACCGGCATCTGCTTCATCGGCGAGCGCCCGTTTCGCGACTTTCTCAGCCGCTACCTGCCCACGCAACCCGGCGCGATGAAAACCCCGGAGGGCAAAACGGTAGGCGAGCATCTGGGACTGGCGTTCTACACCCTCGGACAGCGCAAAGGCATCGGCCTGGGGGGAAGCAAGAGCGGCAACGGCGAGCCCTGGTTCGTGGCCGGAAAAGATCTGGAACGCAATCAACTCATC
Source organism: Thiomonas sp. 13-64-67 (assembly GCF_002282795.1). Lineage (NCBI taxonomy): Bacteria > Pseudomonadati > Pseudomonadota > Betaproteobacteria > Burkholderiales > Thiomonas > Thiomonas sp. 13-64-67. Next base: position 40,611 of record NZ_NCKP01000036.1, on the reverse strand, counting down.
GTGGCACAAGGCCACGATCATCCGCTGCTGCTAAGCCACACGCTGCAGGCGCTGTCGGCCAGTTGGGTGTCGGGCACGGCGCCCGCTGAGGCGGCCTGCGGCTACGGTGCGAAAACCCGTTATCGTCAGGTGGACGCCGCCTGCCGTTTTCAGGACCAAGGCCCTGAGCGCTTCACCTTGAAGTTCGACGCACCGCAATGGGCGGTGACACCAGGACAGTCTGCGGTGCTGTATGACGGCGAGGTCTGCCTGGGCGGCGGCATCATCGAGGCCGCATCGAGGAACGACTGAAAATTTTCAGTTCATACGGGCCAGCAGGGTTTCAACTTCGTCGAGCATGGCGCTGAGCCTGGGCTGCTCGCCGCCCTCGGTGGGCTCTAGACGCCCGTCGAGTTCCTGCTCCAGAAAGCACACGGTCATGCGCACAAAAGTGCTGTCGAGCGCCTTGCGCACGGCTGAGAGCTGCTGAGCCACCTTCAGGCAGGGTTCGCCCTCTTCGATCATTCGCTGCACGCCGCGCATCTGCCCTTCGGCACGCTTGAGGCGGTTGAGAATGTCCGTGCGAGAGGCTTCGTTGGTCAGAACTGACATGGTGATGGCTCCGGGAATCTGTATGGGCTTGGTGCTGCGTTTCATCCAATCTTCTCCATCATAGGCGAGCGGCTCGAATCCGTCGGCCGCGTCCGCCAAGCCCATTTAAGCCGCATGAATCAACGCCACCGGCTCGGGTGCGAGCAAGCTGCCATCGCGCAGGCCGCGCGCCGTCGCCAGGGTCAACCAGCCGATGATCACCGAGGCCAGCGCCAGCGCCAGAATGGCAAAGGTCTGCATCGCACCGTTTTGCGTCATGAGGGCGAGGTGCATCGACAGTCCGGCAAACGCAGCCAAGGGAAAGGACAGCGCCCAGTGGCCGATGGTGAAGGCTTCTTGCATCATCGGCTTGAAGGACAGAAAGCTCAGGATGACGAAGAACAGCGCAATGCCCCACGCCCCTTCCAGTGCCTCGACGGGTGCACCCAACTGGGCAAGGCCCAGGCCGCCGGCCGCCGGAGGTGCTACTGTGATGAACAGCATGGGCAAGAGCTTGCGCGGCAGCATGCCGAAGGCCGCGACGCGCACCATGAACAGCACCAGCACCACGACAAAAAACAGTGCACCGATTGTCCATTGCGCTACAGACCAGATCTGAAAACCGAGAGCGACGCCGGCAAAGGGCACGACCACATTGCCCGCCGCAGCCAGAAAGAGCGCAGGGGTAATGCCCGCCCAGTTGGGGCCTTTTTCAGTCGCTGCGCTCTGCCGCAGGCGATGAAAGACCCATACCGTCGCAGCCAACTGAGCCAAGGCGCCGAACATCCAGAATCCTGCCATCCAGACGCTGTTGGCGCTCAGAACCTGCACGGCAAACCCGGCAACGCACATCGGCCAACCAGTCGGATGCATGCCGCTGCAATCTCAGCCCGGTAAGCAGCGCGAGCAAGCCCAGCGCGCCGATGGCGGCCCAGCCCAGCACTTGCGAGATCATGGCCGCAGGTTCACCGAGCAGGGCCGTGGCCTGATGCCAAGCCAAAGCGAGGCCGCCCCAGCCCAGCACCACGGCAAACCAGCCGGGCGCGAGGAATTTGAGGCGGGGATGAGCCGAACGTGCCATCACCCTGCCCGATCAGCCGCAGCAGTTGGCTTTGGAATCGGGCACACCCAGTTTGCGCAGGAAAAAGCCCAGCGGGCACAGATTGGTGAAACCGAACTGCAGCAGGTTGGCGCCCACGAAACCGGTGAACAGCAGGAACCACTGCGAGACGAAGATCGGGCTCGCGGGTGCGCCCAACAGCACTGAGATCAGGATGAATGTGCCGGCAATGACACGGATATAGCGTTCGACAGTCATTTGAAAATCTCCAAGGTTGTGTTGTTGAATCGTCAGATTCAGGTCGTCAGCACAGGCTCAGCCGGTGCGGCCGGAGCCTTGGGCGGAACTTTGGGCTTCACCCGGATCTGCCAGACGTAGTAGAGCAGAGGGATGACGAGCAGGGTGAGGATGGTGGACAGCAAGGTGCCGAAGATCAGCGATACGGCCAGGCCACCAAACACCGGATCGGACACCATGATGGCCGAGCCGAACATGATGGCCAATGCCGTGAGCAGAATCGGCCGCAGACGCACTGCCCCTGCCTGCGCGACCGACTCTTGCAGGCTGTAGCCGCGAGCCCGGTAATCGAGGATGAAGTCGATGAGCAGCAGCGAGTTGCGCACCACGACGCCCGCGAGCGCGATGACCCCGATCATCGAGGTGGCAGTGAACGACTGATGCGTGATCCAGTGGCCGGGGAACACGCCGATGAGCGTCAGCGGAATGGCCCCCATCACAATGACCGGCAGCAGGAAGGACTTGTAATACGCCACCAGCAGCAGGTAGATGAACACCAGCGCCACCATGAAGGCCGCGCCCAGATCTCGGAACACGTCGAGCGTGAGGCGCATTTCGCCACCCCACAGCAGTTGATAGCCCTTGAGGTCGCTCGCTGGAGTTTCGGTGAAGCCGAGGTTGCCGGTGGTGAAGGTGGTGCCGTTGGCCAGTTTCTTGCCGTCGAGCATGGAGTTCAGGCTCAGGGTGGCATAGACCGGGCTGGAATGAATCATTTCGCCCCCCACATAAACCACGGGATGCTGGTCACGGCTGTAGATGGGTTTGGCCAGCGTAGTCTTCTCCACCGTGGCGATGCTTGAGAGCGGAATGACCTTGCCTTGCGCATTCTGGATCGGCACGTCGAGCAGTTGCTGCGGGTTCTGGCGATCGGCGCGCGGCACGCGCACGATGATGTTGACCGGCTCCAGCGCGTTGCTGTCATGCACCGCACCGACCTTCAGCCCCGACACATAGTTGTGCAGCAGCTGGATGATCTGCCCCGGCACGATGCCCGACATCGCCGCTTTCTGGCGGTCGATCTTGATGCGGTATTCCGAAGATGTGGACGTCACCGAGTCGTCCTGGTTCATCAGGCCATAGGTTTTGTCGAAATCGCCCAGCACGTCTTTCGCGGAGGAGCGCAGAGTCGCATAGCTCGGGCCATACAGCTCGGCCATGACCTGCGCACGCACCGGCGGGCCCGGCGGGGTTTCGAACAGTTTGATGAAGGTCGATGGGAAACGCGCGCGCACCGGGGCGAGCTGCTCGTAGAGCTTCTGCACAATGGCATGCGACTCCACCGAGCGCTCGTCCTTGCCCACCAGATTGACGCGAATCTGCGCAAAGTTGTCGCCGCGCTTGAGCATGTCGCCGCGCACCAGCGAGGCGAAGTCGATCGGCGCCGCCTGCCCAACGAAGGTCTGGTAATCGACCACATAAGGATTGGTCGCCAGCACATCGCCCACCGCACGCGCCACCTGATCGGTGCGCTCGAGCGTCGAGCCCGCCGGGGTGTCGATCTGCACCAGGAAGGTGTTGGTGTTGTCGTTGGGCAGCATCTTGAGTTCGACGCCCATCGCCGACAAGGGGCCGTTCATGCCCGAGGGGCGGATGAACTGCCAGGCCGGCATCAGCATGGCCGCGATGAGCAGCAGCAGCACGGCGAGGAACATCAGGTTGCGTTGAACACGGTTGCGCAACAGCGGCTCGATCAGGCTCAGATAGGCCGTGTGCAACTTGTCCTGCTTGTGCGCGCCTTCTTCTTCCAGGCTGCTGCTGTGCGCCAGCGCCTCGCGCATCGCTTTTTTGCTCAGCCAGACGCGCGCCGCCCAGGGCACCACGGTATAGGCCAGGATGAGCGAAGCGATCATGGCCACCGGTACGTTGATCGGAATGGGCCGCATGAAGGGCCCCATCATGCCGCTGACAAAGGCCATCGGCACGAAGGCCAAAATCACCGCCAGCGTGGCCATATTGGTGGGATTGCCGATCTCGTTGGTCGCCTGAATCACCGTTCGATTGAAGTTCTTGACCGGCCCGCCATGCAGGTGGCGGTGGATGTTCTCGATCACCACAATGGCGCCATCCACCAGCAGACCCAGCGAGAGAATGAGCGCGAACAGGGTGATGCGGTTGATGCTCTGGCCGACGATCAGATCGACCGTGAGCACGGCGAACAGCGTCAGCGGCACGGTGAGCGTCACGATGCCGGCCTCGCGCCAGCCGAGGAAAAACCACAGCAGCAGCGACACGCTGACAATGGCGATGCCCAGATGCTCCACCAGCGTGTTCACCGCCTCGTTGGCCTTGTGGCCGTCGTCGCGGGTCACGGTGACATGCACGCCCTGCGGCAGCGCATAGCTCTCAATCTCGCTGAGCTTGGCGAGCACATCGTGCACCACGACCACCGCATTGGTACCCGATTTTTTGGCGATGGCCAGGGTGACCGCGCTCATCTCCTGACCATGCGGCTTGCCCTTGGCGGCCAGGCCCCAAGCGAAGTGCGACAGATCGTCCACCTGTTCCGGCCCTTCGGTGACCTTGGCCACATCCTTCAGATAGACCGGCTTGCCGTTTGGCGCGCCGATCAGGATGTCGCCCACCTGCTGTGCGTTGCCGAGGAAGCTGTCGATGCGTACCGGGGTGACCTTGTTGCCATCGACCAGATTACCGATGGGCGCCGCCGCGTTGCTGCCTTGCAGAATCTTGTCGAGCTGTTCGAGCGGAATGCCGGCGGCCGCCAGCTTGCTCGGCGAAATCGCCACGTTCACCGCGCGCGGTGCCCCCCCCACCACTTCGGTGAACGACACCCCGGGCACGTTGCGCAGATGGGCCAGCACCTTCTCACCCACGTCGCGCAATTGCATGCCATTCATCGTCGCGGACGACAGTGTGAGGGTGAGGATGGGCACGTCGTCCACATTGATCGGCTTGATCACCGGCTGCATCGCCCCGGGGGGAATGCGGTCGAGGTTCTGCATCAACTGGTTGTACATCTTGACCAGGCTTTTCTCCTGGTCTTCGCCCACTTTGAACTGCACTGTGACCACGCCGAAATCGTTGGTCGCATAGCCATAGGTGTGATCGACGCCGGACATCGAGGCCATGATGGCTTCAAGCGGCTTGACCACCAGATTCTGGATCTCCTGCGGCCCGGCCCCCGGCTTGGCGACGATGATGTTCGCCGCCGGCACCACGATCTGCGGGTTGTATTCGCGCGGCGTGACCAGCAGCGCCAACACCCCGGCGAGGGTGAGGCCGACCATGATCAGGGCGGTGATTTTTGATTCGATAAACGCGCGGGCCAGCTTGCCCGCGCTGTTCATGGGAGCCGCATGTTCAGCCACGGTTGCCTCCGCCGATCTTCACGCCGTTTTCCACTGCAGGCAGATTGCTGGTGACAATGGTGTCGTCCGCGTTCAGCCCGGCCTGAATTTCGACATCGGCGCCCATTTCCGCGCCCAGACGCACCAGACGGAAGTGAGCAATGCCGTCCTTGTCGACCACGAACACCCCGGTCATTCCGGCGCGATCGACCACGGCGCTTTGCGGCACGCGCAACTGCGGCGAGCTGCCGACGGCAAAGCCCACGCGCACGAAGCTACCGCTGTCCAGCCCGGCGTTGGCCGGCAGGTCGATCTTCACCGTGTGGGTATGGCTCATCGGATCAGCCACCGGCACGGCCTGGGCGATGGTGCCCTGCAGCGATTTACCGTTTGCCAGCACCTGCACCTTGTCGCCCACCTTGATCTTGGCGAACACCTCACCCGGCACCTGTGTCGTCACCTGCAGCTTGCCCTGCCCTTCAATCACCAGCACCGGGCGGCCCGGCGCGGCCAGGTCACCCTGGTTGGCCATCTTCTGCACCACCACACCGGTAATCGGCGAGGTCACGGAGGAATAGCGCATCTGCGCGGCAGCGGTGTTGTAACCGGCCTGTGCTGCGGCCACCTGCTCCTGCGCCACCTGATAGCGCAGCTGCACCTGATCCCATTGCTGCTTGGGAATGGCTTGTTCCTTGTAAAGATTGCCGAAGCGCTCGAAATCACCCTTGGCGTTGGCCAGATTGGCCTGCGCCTGCGCCAGCCCAGCGCGGGCCTGCGCCACCTGGCCCTGAATGTCGGTGGGATCGACCTGGAACAGCAACTGCCCGGCCTTCACCGTCTGCCCTTCTTTGACATTGAGGGTGCGGATATAGCCCATCAACCGCGAGGCGACCTGCACCTGATTGCTCGACATCACCGTGCCCGACAGCAGGGTGAGGTTTTGCTGATCGCTCGAAGCGAGCTTGAGGGTTTGCGCCGCCACCACGCGGGGTGCGGCGGCGGTTTGCGCGGTCTCGGAGGGATGGCCGCAGGCCGACAACAGGGCCGTGGACAGCACGAGGGCCAGCGGCGCGCGGCGCAGCAAAGGCAGGACAGAATGATTCATGGCGGTCATGAGAGAAAGATCAGATTCGGATGCACTTTGGAAAACGACAGGCTGCGAACGGGAACAGCATCCAGACGGTCGCGCTCAAGGGTTGGAAGGGGAGACAGCCGCAACAGCCTGCGCCGTCGCGAGCTGCGCCACCGGCTTGATCGGCTGCGTGGCGTCGAGCGTCAGATCGCCGATGGCTAGCCGCAATGCGGCGCGTTGCAGATTGACCTGCTGCTTGGCCATGATGAGATCCGCCCGGGCCTTGTCGAGCTGTGCCTGCGCACCCTGCACTTCCACCAGCGTGCCCACGCCATCGGCATAGCGCTTGCTGACAATGCGCGCGGCTTCTTCCGACTGCTTCACCGCCAGCTCGCGAGTCTTGACCTGATTGGCGGCATCGGCCGCCTTGCGATAACTGTCTTGCACCTGCATGCCGAGCTGGTTCTGTTCGCTCTGCAGTTTGGCCTGCAGTTCCATACGCTGGGCCACGGCCTGATCGACCGCGTTGCGCGTCACACCGCCGTCGAAAATCGTCCAGTTGAGCTGTGCCCCCACGGTGTAGCTGCGCGATTCGAAGCCGAGGTTGGGATCATTGGTATCGAAGCGCGCCATGGCGCCGACTTGCGGATAACGGTCAGCGCGCGCCACCTCGATCTTGCCGCCCGCCGCGGCGATCTGGTGCTGCAGCGCTTGAATTTTCGGATTGCGCTCCATCGCCTGTCCGACCCACGCATTCGGGTCGCCCTCGGGCATGGTCACCATGACTTCCGGCCCCAGGGTGATGGGCTGATTCAGCGGCACACCGAGCACCACATGCAGCGCGTCCATCGCCTGCGCTTCCATATCGGCGGCCTGATCCTGTTGCAGCTTCACGTCTTCCTGACGCACCTGCGCGGAAAGCAAATCGCTCTTGATCACCATGCCTTGCTTGAACAAGCTGTCCACCGTTTTCACCTGGCTTTGCGCCGCCTCCAGCGCCTTCGCCGCCACGCCCTTGAAGGCACGCGCGGTGTACACGCCGTCATACGCCTGCAGGGCGTGGTAGATGATCTGCTGCCTGGCCGCCTGATCACCGGCCTGCGCCGCCATCAGCATGGAGCGGGCCTGTTGCAGATACCCCTGCAGCTTGCCACCGGTGTAAATCGGCAGCTCGGCCTGGATGCGGGTATTGAAATTGTTGACCGAACCGGGGTAATTGAGCGAGTTGGGCGCCACACTCAGCACATTGGGGTTGGTCGGGTCAAACTGCCCGGCGCCGAAATCGTTGAACGTCGCCTGCCGCTGCGACAGCTTGATGCCGAAGGCATTGAGCGCGTCGTTGGTGCGGGTCACCCCTGCCGAGACCGTGACCTTGGGCATTTTGGCGCCCTCGGCCTGATTGATGCCGGCACGCGCCTGCGCCATCTGCGCTTGTACCCCCATCAGATCGGGGTTTTGCCTCAGCGCCACTTCCACCGCCTGGCGGAAATCCAGCGTTTCAGCCTGCGCCGACGCCAAACTCCCCAGAACGTAAAGACAAGCACCTGCCAACAACCCGACGCGCACGCGTCGAGGTATGGAATCCGTCATCATCCAGCTCCGCCAGAAAGAGGAAATCTAACCAAGGAATGCGTGTAACCGCCCCTGAAGCACCTACACCCTCAGGTGTATAGCCCCCACGCGGGGCAGACTGCTGCCGAGAATAGCCGCCCTGCTGGGCGAGGTCACGCGATATATACAGACCGGAGTATATCAATACCCATGGGGGTATATGATTTCCCGTTTTGCAGAGGGGCGATTTGTCGCCAAGGCGCGACAAACCTCTTTCCGACCTTTCCGACCTATCCGCGCTCAGGCCGCCCCCGGCTTGGCCTTGAGCGCCTGCGCACTTTCTTTCAGCGCGCGGTCGATGAAGGCGCCGTAAAAATCCGCCGTCGGCGCCCCGGTGATGCGCTCGCCGATCTCTTTACCGCCGGGCCCGAAAAACAACACTGTCGGCGCAAGCCGGATGCCGAACTGCCGAGCCAGTTGGACGCCCGTCGTCGGCTTGCCATCGAATCCGGTGACCGGGGTGCGGCTGGTGATCTCGATCTGCTGCACCACATAGCCTTCTTTAGCCATGAACTGATACTGAGTGCGCCGCAGCTTTTCGCAGAACGGGCAATTGGGCAGACTGAACATGACTATGAGAGGCTGATCCTTTGCCGCGGCCTGAAGTGCACTCTGCTGCAGGTTCTGCACCGGCGGCAGCGGCGTTTCCGCCCAGGCCACGCCTGCCGTCAGGCTCAGCAAAAGCAGTGAAACAAGGCGCAGAAACTGTCGCCACTGTTGGTTTAATGCGACGAAGCCCTCGCGAAGATCGCACTGAGCGCCCCCAGGGCTGGACTGCACCCAGCCCGGCCCCCGTGGGGGGCAAGGAAACTTGGGGCGGCCCTGCGTTTCCTTGAGAGAAAACACCTTCATCTTCGACATACTGACACCTCGACTCCGAAGTCACGGGATAATGGGGGTATGTTATCCACAGCCCGATACCCAGCGGCAGCGTCAGTGATCCGTTTTTCCACCCTGCTGCTTACCGCTGCGGCGCTTCTCAGCGCCTGCTCTCCCGCACTCGACTGGCGCGATGTGCGACCGAAAGACATCAACATTCTGCTGACCTATCCCTGCAAACCGGAGCAGATCGCGCAGGACGTGGAGCTGGCCGACCAGAAAATAAAAATGAGCATGACCGGCTGCGTGGCCGACAAAATGACCTTTGCGCTCGCCCACGCCCAGCTGCCCAACCCCGCGCTGGCCGCCCGGGCGCTGGCTCAGTTGCATCAGGCCGCGGTGGACAATGTGCATGGCAAGGTCACCTTCTCATCGCCTGACATTCCCAAAAATGCCACACCGGGTCTGCCAGACGGCCTGGATCTTCGCATCGACGGTCAGACACCTGACGGCAAGCCGGTGCGAGAGCGGGTTTTGCTGTTCAGCCAAGGCAATAACGTCTATCAGGTCACGGCGTTTGCCCCCACAGACGACTTCAATGATGAAGCGGCGCAAACTTTCGCCGGATCTGTGAATTTATCCCCCTCCCCCTGAAAACCAGCGACCTATCATGCAAAGCAGGTTCACTCGCCGGTAAGGTTCGTATGCCCGGTCTATTCATCATTGCCCACGCCCCGCTCGCCAGCGCCTTGAAAGAATGCGCCAGCCATGTGTACGCCGGATGTCCGCAAAAGTTGCTGGCTTTCGACGTGGCGCCCGACGCCGTGGTCGAAGACACGGCGCAGGCCGCCCTGCCCGCGCTGCGCCAGGCCGCGGCAGATGGCAGCGCCCTGGTGCTGGTCGACGTTTTCGGCGCCACGCCGAGCAATATCGCGCTGCGACTGTCCGAGCTGGCGGGCGACCTCAAGCTCAAGATCGTGGCCGGGGTGAACCTGCCCATGCTGCTGCGGTCGGTGTGCTATCAGGCTGAGTCGCTCGACGGTCTGGCCGCCCGCGCGACGGCTGGCGCCATTCAGGGAGTGGTTCAGGTTTCCGCAGACGCCCCACAACAACAGTCCCTCCGCAGTCCTTCTCATGCCGCAACGCATCATTCAAGTCAGCAATAAGCTGGGTTTGCACGCCCGCGCGTCGGCCAAGCTCACCAAGCTCGCGGGACAGTTTCCCTGCGACATTTTCATTTCCAAGGGCGCGCGTCGCGTCAACGCCAAAAGCATCATGGGGGTGATGATGCTGGCGGCGGGCATCGGCTCCACCGTCACGGTCGAAGCCGAAGGCGATCAGGCCGATATCGCCCTCGACGCAGTGCAGGCGCTGTTCGACGACAAGTTCGGCGAAGGCGAGTAAGCGCGGCGCAAGGCCTCGCAGCTTTACATATCTTCACCCTCGCGAGACTTGCGGGCAATCGCCGCCTCGCAAAATGGATTCATCGTCACTTCCTTTTCAAGGACTGCCATGAATCCTCAAACCTCTTCTCCTTCCACGCCCGCCAAGGTGTCGCGGCTGCGCCGCACTCTGGGCATGGTCAGCGCCGCAGTCGTCGTCGCCGTGGCCAGCCACGCCGCGCTGGCCAGCGCGCAAACCCCGCCGCCCGATGCCCCCATGCAGCACGGCGCCATGGGGGGCAAGATGGGACATTGTGGCCCCGGCAAACACGGCGAACGCGGCATGGAGCGCATGCTCTCCAAAGCTGGCGTCAGCCCGGAGCAACGTGACAAAATGCGCGCGCTGCAAAAACAATCCTGGGAAAAAGCTCGCCCGGAAATGGAGCAAATGCGCGGTCTGATGCAGCAGCGCATGAAACTGCTGGCCGCGCCGCAGATCGATCGCGGTGCACTCGAGGCCTTGCGCGATAAGCAGATGGCCCTGGCCAACCAGCTCTCGCGCAACCGCACACAGACGCAGTACGAAATGGCGCAAATCCTCACCCCCGAGCAACGCGCCAAGCTCTACGCCATGATGGAGCACCGCATGGAGCGCATGGAACATCGTCACGGCCACGGCATGGGCCCTGGCATGATGCAATAAGGTTTCTTCACAGAGGGGCGCAGGCCGCTTGTCGCGGCCTGTCTGTTTTTACCGAAACTTTGTTTTGCTCAACGGGATTTCCCATGACCCCGCAAACCCGCACCTCCCCCAGCCAGCTGCTGCTGGTTGAGGACGACCTCCGGCTGGCCCAACAGGTCAGCGACTTCCTGCAAAGCGCCGGCTGGCAGGTGACGCATGCGGCCAATGCTGCGCAGGCCGAGGGCGAACTCAACCCGCGGCGCGGTGACGCACTGGGTTTCGACGCGCTCGTACTCGACCTCATGCTGCCCGACGGCGACGGCCTCGACATCTGCCGCCGCCTGCGCACGCACAGCGATCTGCCCGTGCTCATGCTGACGGCGCGCGGCGACCCGTTCGACCGCGTGGTCGGGCTGGAGATCGGCGCCGACGACTATCTCACCAAACCGTTCGAGCCGCGCGAGTTGCTGGCGCGGCTGCGCGCCATTACCCGCCGCCGCGCGGGCAGTCTGTCGCCGCGCGATCCGCAGGCCGAACAAATCCTGCGCTTCGGGCGCCTCGATATCGACCCTGCCGCCCGTCAGGCACGCATCGATGGGGAAGACCGGCCGATGACGGCCTACCAGTTCGATCTGCTGCAAGTGCTCGCGCGCCATCCGGGCCGGGTGCTGACGCGCGAGTTCCTGCTGGGCGCCGTCAAGGGGGAATCGCTCGAAGCCTTCGACCGCTCCATCGACGTACATATCAGCCGCATCCGCGCCGCGATCGAAGACGATCCGCGCCACCCCCGCCGCATTCTCACCCTGCGCGGCGCGGGTTATGTATTCACCAAATCGCAGGACGGCATCTGAACATGGCCTCGCCCATGCCGCCCGGCGCCGTGCCGACCCCGCCCGCAGCGACGGAGCCCGGCGTAGCCAAGCAGGCCAAACTCTGGAAGCGGCTGTGGATCGCCCTGATTCTGGCGCTGCTGGTGCAGGCGCTCGTTTCCGCCCTGGTGTTTCACTGGGTGTTCGAGATGGATCCGCAGCGCGCCCAGTTCCGGCGCGAAGTCTTCCGCGCCTTCATGCAGCAACACGGCATCGGCCCGCCCTCGCCCTGGCGTCATCTGCTGATGTCGCCCTTCTTCGGCACCGTGGTCACCGCCATTCTGCTCAGCCTGGTCACTTACCCCATCATGCGGCGGCTGACCCGGCGGCTGGAAAATCTCCAGCAGGGCGTGCGCGCCTGGGGCGGTGGCGACCTGAGCGCGCGCGTGCCCGTGCAAGGCCGCGACGAAGTGGCGCAACTCGCGCAGAGCTTCAACACCGCCGCCAGGCGAATTGAATCGCTGATGCAGAGCCACAAATCGCTGCTGGCCTACACCTCGCACGAACTGCGCACCCCGCTCACCCGGCTGCGTCTCAGCCTGGAAACGCTGGCCGCCCCCGTGCCCGCCGCTGCGCGCGATGTCGCCGCGCGGGCTGCCAAGCACGATCTCGCCGAGCTCGATGCGCTGATCGACGATATCCTGCTCTCCAGCCGACTCGATGCCGCGACCGGACAAACCCTGCAACTCGAAGAACTGGACCTGCTCGCCCTTCTGGCCGAAGAAGCCGCACGTTTCGACGTTGAAGTGCACGGCGACTGGATCACCCTGCAAGGCGACGAACGCCTGCTGCGCCGCGCTGTGCGCAACCTGCTCGACAACGCCCAGCGCCATGCGCCGGGCGCCGCGCCGCAAGTCAGCCTGACCGCGGTGCAGGGCGGCGGCATCATCCGCGTCTGCGACCAGGGGCCAGGTATTCCCCCGGCCGATGCGCAGCGCATTTTCGAGCCTTTCGAGCGCTTGTCCGGGCGCGGCGAAGGCACCGGGCTGGGCCTGGCCCTGGTGCGCCGCATCGCCCGCCAGCATGGCGGCGAAGCCCGCTGCCTGCCCCGCGCGGGCGGCGGCACCTGCTTCGAAATCTGGCTCGGACGCAAGCCCTGAGCGCGGCGCCGCCGTTGCCGCCGCGCGCAAGACTGGCGCAATACTTGCTTGGCCCGTGCCTGCTTTCAGAACCTCCCATTGGAGCGACCGAAAGCTCCGGTTTTTTTAATACCATGCGTGACCGGACGCGCAAAGTCGCAGCAAAACAGGGGCTATTCGTTCTGCTTCGAGAGCATCCTGGGCCGCCTGCCATCGCTGGCGAACATCAAAACATCGCAGTTCACACCTCTTAAGGAAAAAATCATGACGTTCACTCTTCGCAAGCTCGCATCGCCGCGCCGTCTGGGCGCGCTGGCGGGTTCCGTGGCGCTGTCCGCGGTTTTCTGCGCCAGCGCATCTGCAGCCTCCATCGCCCTGCCGCAGAAATACAAGGAACAAGGCCACCTGACCATCGCTGCCGACGCCACCTATGCGCCGATGGAATTCATCGCCAAGGACGGCAAGACCGTCATCGGCGCCGACGTCGATCTGGGCAAGGCCATCGCCAAGAAGCTCGGCGTGAAGGCCGATTTCATCAACGCCAGTTTCGACAGCATCATTCCGGCGCTGCAGTCGGGCAAGTACGACATGAGCATGTCGTCGTTCACCATCACCAAAAAGCGTGAAGAAGTCGTCGACTTCGTCAGCTATATGACGGCGGGCACCTCGTTCTACGTCAAGGCCAAGGGCGGCCCCAAGGTCAATGGGCTGGCCGATCTGTGCGGCATGTCCGTGGCCGTGGAAAAAGGCACGGTACAGGCCGCAGACGCCGCCAAGCAGAGCCAAGAATGCGTGGCCGCCGGCAAGAAGGCCGTGACGGTGTCGGTGTTCCCCGACCAGAACGGCGCCAACCTCGCCATCGTCAGCGGCCGCGCACAAGTGGGCATGGCCGACTCGCCGGTGGCGGCCTGGATCGTTGAAGAGTCTCGCGGTCAGTTCAAGCTGACCGGCGAGTCCTACAACTCCGCGCCCTATGGCATTGCGATTCCGAAGAACAGCGGCCTGGCCGAGCCGGTATTGCAAGCCCTCAAGGAAGTGATCGCCAGCGGCGAATACGCCAAGATCCTGCACAAATGGGGCATCACCCAGGGCGGCATCAAAGACCCCGCCATCAACCCGGCCGTGCAGTAAGCACCCTCGCAGCCAAGCTATGTAGTCGACCTGATAAGACTTGGTGCCCTGCGCCCGGGCGGCAAAAGAAGCCAACCTGGGGCAGGGCTGCAACCGTATCGGCGCTTGCTCGTCCTGGGTCTTCCTCTCTTATCCCCATCAGTTTAGGAATCGAATGATGATTCGCGTTCTCCGAGGCTTCGCCTCTCTCCGCTGCGGCTTGGCCGCCCTTAGCGCAATCGCAATCGGCATGACCCTGGCCTCTTCGGCTGCGGCGGCCACGATCGCCCTGCCCGCCAAGTACAAGCAGCAAGGCGAATTGACCTTTGCTTTCAATGCCGCCTACGCGCCCATGGAGTTCATCGCCAATGACGGCAAGACCATGATCGGCCTCGACATCGATCTGGCCAACGCCATTGCAAAAAAGCTTGGCGTCAAGGCCAAGTTTGTCCAAGCTGGTTTTGACACCATCATTCCTGGGCTGCAATCGGACAGGTATGACTTGAGCATGTCGTCTTTCACCATCACCAAAAAGCGCGAGGAGGTGATGGACTTCGTCAGCTACTTCACTGCTGGCACCTCCTTTTACGTCAAGGCCAAGGGTGGCCCCGCGGTTGCCTCGTTGGGAGATTTGTGCGGCCTGAGCGTGGCTGTGACCAAGGGCACGATTCAATCCGAAGACGCCACCAAGCAGAACCAGGAATGCAAGGCTGCGGGCAAGAAAGGCGTGGACGTGCAGTTCTATCCCGACCAAAACGCCGCCAGCCTGGCTATGGACAGCGGCCGCGCGCAAGTGTGCATGGCCGACTCTCCGGTGGCGGCGTGGATCGTCAAGGAATCGCGCGGCAAGTTCAAGCTTTCGGGTGTGCCCTACAACTCCGCGCCCTACGGCATTGTCATTCCCAAGAACAGCGGCCTGGCCGAGCCGGTGCTGCAGGCGGTCAAGGCGGTCATGGCCGATGGCGAGTACACCAAAATCCTGAAAAAGTGGGGCGCTGAGCAGGGTGCGATCACCACGCCTGAAATCAACCCTGCCGTGCAGTAAGTTCAATCCCCCGCTGTGACCGCGCGCCACAGCGGGTCGCCTGATCGGTTCCATTCCATGCGACCTGACGATATTCAAGCCATCCCGGCCCGCCATCCCGGCCGCTGGGTGGCCGCTGCCGCTGTTTTTGTGCTTCTCCTAGCCACGGCCTACTCATTGACGACCAACCCGCGCTTCGAGTGGTCGGTCGTCGGTGAATATTTCTTCTCTGTGCGCATCCTGCACGGTTTGCTGCTCACGCTCGAACTCACCGTGATTTCGATGGTCATCGGCGTGGCGCTGGGCGTGCTGCTGGCGGTCATGCGGCTTTCGCACAACCCGATGGTCTCGAAGGCGAGCTGGTTCTACATCTGGCTGTTCCGCGGTACCCCGGTGCTGGTGCAGATTCTGTTCTGGTTCAACATCACCGCGCTCTACCCCAATATCGGCTTTGGCTCCTGGAGTTTCGATGCCAACAACCTGATCACCCCCTTCGTCGCCGCCATTCTGGCGCTGGGCCTCAACGAAGGCGCTTACATGGCCGAGATCGTGCGCGCGGGCATTCTGTCGGTGGACGAAGGCCAGAGCGAGGCCGGGGCCGCCCTGGGCATGTCGCGGTTGCAGATCATGCGACGCGTGGTGCTGCCGCAAGCCATGCGGGTCATCGTGCCGCCCACCGGCAACGAGGCGATCTCGATGCTCAAGACCACCTCGCTGGTCAGCGTGATCGCCGTAAGCGATTTGCTGTATTCGGCGCAACTCATCTACTCCGTGAACTACCGCACCATTCCGCTGCTGCTGGTGGCCAGCATCTGGTACCTGATCGTGACCACGTTGCTGTCGATCGGGCAGTTCTACATCGAACGCCATTTCGGCCGCAGCGCCACCCGTCAACTGGCCCCCACGCCATTGCAGCGTCTGCGCCAGCTCGCCTTCGGACGGGGCGCAAACAACGAGGGCGCCCAATGAACCAGCCCATGGTCAAGGCCGAAGGCGTGCACAAACGCTTCGGCTCCGTCGAGGTGCTCAAGGGCATTTCGATGGAGGTCGCGCGTGGCGAAGTGGTCTGCCTGTTGGGTGCATCGGGCTCGGGCAAATCCACCTTTCTGCGCTGCATCAACCACCTGGAAAAAATCGACGCCGGCCGTCTGCTGGTCGATGGCGAGTTGGTCGGCTATCGCCAGGTCGGCGAACGGCTGCACGAGTTGCACGACCGCGACATCTGCCGCCACCGCGCCGAAGTCGGCATGGTGTTTCAGCGCTTCAATCTGTTCGGCCACATGACCGCGCTGGAGAACATCATCGAAGCGCCCATGCTGGTGCGCAAAATGCCCAAGGCGCAAGCCATCGAGCGAGCCCGCGAGCTGCTCGCCCGTGTCGGTCTGGCCGATCGCGGCAGCGCCTATCCCAACCAGCTCTCGGGCGGCCAGCAGCAGCGCGTCGCCATCGCCCGCGCACTGGCCATGAGCCCCAAGCTCATGCTGTTCGACGAACCGACCTCCGCACTCGACCCCGAACTGGTCGGCGAAGTGCTCGACGTCATGAAATCGCTCGCGCGCGACGGCATGACCATGGTGGTCGTCACCCACGAAATGGGCTTTGCCCGCGAAGTGGCCGACCGCGTGGTGATGATGCACCAGGGAAAAATCATCGAATCGGCGCCGCCGGAGCAGTTTTTCGGCGCGCCGCAGCACGAGCGCACGCGGCAGTTCCTGTCCAAGATTCTCTGAGGTCATTGCCCAATTGCATTTGGCCCCAGAGGCATTAGCATCGTTTCCGTTTGTAACAACACAGCCACGGAGATCGATCATGACTCGCAGCCCCACCTCCCCCGCTCGCCGCCGCGTTCTTGCGCTCGCTGGCGGCGCCGCTTTGCTCTCCCCTCTTGCCCTGCGCCCTGCGTTTGCGGCCGAGTACCTCACCATCGCCACCGGCGGCACCAGCGGCGTGTACTACCCGCTGGGCGTTGCGCTCTCTCAGATCTACACCAAGGCCATACCTGCGGCCAAGAGTTCAGTCCAGGCGACCAAGGGTTCGGTGGAAAACCTCAATCTGCTCGAAGCCGGGCGCGCCGAGCTGGGTTTCTCGCTGGGCGATTCGCTGTCAGATGCCTGGAAAGGCGAGGCCGACGCCGGGTTCAAAGTCCCGCTGAAAAAACTGTGCACCATGGCAGCGATCTATTCCAACTATGTACAGATCGTGGCGCGCGCTGAAAGGCAAGAGTATTTCGGTGGGCGCACCCAAGAGCGGCACCGAACTCAACGCCCGCGCCTTGATCAAGGCTGCCGGGCTGAGCTACAAAGATTTTTCCAAGGTGGAATACCTGCCTTTCGGTGAGTCGGTGGAACTGATGAAAAACCGCCAGCTCGACGCCACGCTGCAATCGGCAGGGCTGGGCGTGTCTTCGTTGCGTGATCTGGCCGCCTCGCAAAAAATCGTGGTGGTTCCCGTGCCTGCCGACATCATTGCCAAGGTGGGCGATCCGGCCTATCAAAGCGGGGTCATTCCGGCAAACACTTATGAAGGCCAGACCGCCGCGGTGCCGACGGCGCGCATCCAGAACTTCCTCGTCACCCGCGAAGGGCTGAGCGAAGAACTGGTCTATCAGATGACCAAGGCGATGTTCACCCACCTGCCCGAACTCGTGGCGGCGCACGCCGCGGCCAAAGGCATCAGCCTCAAGGACGCACCGCTGAACTCGCCCGTGCCGCTGCACCCCGGCGCGGCCAAGTACTACCGCGAAGCGGGTGTGCTGAAGTAAACCCCAGCAAGGCTTTTTCGCCTCGGCCCGCCTGCATGGGCCGTCTCATCCATCGTGTGGCGCCGCCACGAGCGGCCTTCACGCGCCTCGGATTCCAGCCATGAGCACCACCGCCGACGACCTGATCCACACCTCCTCCGAGCCGCACGCCGACAGCGGCCACCAGCGCAGCTTATCCGGCCTTGCCCAGCGCAGCGTCATGGCCGCGGCGCTGGCGTTTTCGGCCTATCAGCTCGTCGTAGCCGCCTTCCACCCGCTGTCGAGCCTGGTGATGCGCTCGCTGCATGTGGGCTTTCTGATGTTGCTGGTGTTCTGGGTCGTGCCGGCGTTCAAGCGCGGGAGCTGGATGCACCGCATTCCGTGGTTCGACTGGTTGCTGGGCGCAGCCGCCTTCGGGCTCGGGCTGTATCACTGGTTTTTCGAAGCCGACCTGATTCAGCGCAGCGGCGACCCGACGCTCACCGACCTCTGGGTCGGCGCCGCGGTGGTGGTGTTGCTGTTCGAGGCGGCCCGGCGCAGCCTGGGCTTGGCGCTGCCGCTGGTGTGCGCGGCCTTTTTGCTCTACGGCCTGTTCGGCCAGTACCTGCCTGACGCCATCAGCCACCGCGGCTACGGGCTCGACCAGATCATTGGTCAGCTCTACCTCGGCACCGAGGGCATCTACGGCATTCCCACCCTGGTGTCGGCGACCTACATCTTTCTGTTCATTCTGTTCGGCGCGTTTCTCGAACATGCCGGCATGATTCGGCTGTTCAACGCCCTGGCGCTGGGGCTGGTGGGCAAGGCGCGCGGCGGCCCGGCCAAGGTGGCCGTCATCTCTTCCGGATTGATGGGCACCATCTCCGGCTCCGGCGTGGCCAATGTGCTCACGGTAGGCCAGTTCACCATTCCGCTGATGAAGCGCTTTGGCTACTCGCCGGTGTTCGCCGGGGCGGTGGAAGCTACGGCCAGTATGGGCGGGCAGATCATGCCGCCAGTCATGGGCGCGGTGGCCTTCATCATGGCCGAAACCCTCAATGTGCCGTATGCCGACATCGTCAAGGCCGCCGTCATTCCGGCCGTGCTCTACTACCTCACCGCGTTCTGGATGGTGCATCTGGAGGCGGGGCGCAAGAAATTGCTCGGCCTGCCTGCCGACCAGATTCCCAACTCCTGGAAGGCGCTGAAGGAAAACTGGCATCTGGCCCTGCCGCTGGCCGCGTTGGTGTGGATGCTGTTCCACGGCTTCACCCCGATGTTCGCCGGCATGATGGGGCTGTCGCTCACCGCCATTTTGCTGCTGGGCGCAGCCATCGCCGCGCGAATTTCGCATACGGCGTTCCGCATGGTGTTCTGGTTTGCCTGCGGTCTGGGCGCTGCGGCGTTTCTGCAGTTCGGCATCTTGCCGGTGTTGGGGGTCATTGCGGCGCTGGTCGCCATCAACTTGGTGGTCAAGGGCGGACGTCAGACGCTGCGCGTTTTGCGCGACAGCCTGATCGACGGCGCCCGGCAGGCCCTGCCCGTGGGCATCGCCTGCGCCATCGTCGGCGTGATCGTCGGTGTGCTCACCCTCACCGGCGCGGCCACGAGCTTTGCCGGGTTCATCGTGGACATCGGCGCGCACAGCCTGCTGCTGTCGCTTCTGCTCACCATGGCGGTCTGTCTGGTTTTGGGCATGGGCATTCCCACCATCCCGAACTACATCATCACCAGTTCGATCGCCGCGCCCGCCCTGCTAAAGCTGGGCGTGCCGCTCATCGTCAGCCATATGTTCGTGTTCTATTTCGGCATCATGGCCGACCTCACGCCGCCCGTGGCGCTGGCCGCGTTCGCCGCAGCCTCTGTGGCCAAGGCTTCGCCGATGCGCATTGGCTTCAAGGCCACGCAGATCGCGTTGGCGGGCTTCGTTGTACCGTATATGGCGGTGTACGACCCGCAGCTCATGCTGCAAGGCGACTGGACCTGGCTGGGTGTGGCCTATGTGACGGCCAAGGCCATTTTGGCCATTGTGCTGTGGGGCGCGGTGGCCGTGGGTTATCTGCGCGGACCGATGTCGGTGCTTGAACGCCTGCTGGCGTTCTGCGCCGCCGCCTTGCTGATCACTGCGCTGCCGATGACCGACGAGGCCGGGTTCGCCTTGGCGGCCATCGTGCTGCTCTGGCATGGTCTGCGCGCACGCGGACTGGCCGCACAGGCTGCGGCCTGAAAAATCAAAGCTTTTTCTGCCAGAACTGGGCCCGGCCAAAGGCCGGGTCGAGCGCATAGGTCTCGAAGCCGAAACGGCGATAACTGGCAATGGCCGAAGCGTTGCCGTCGAGCACTTCCAGGGTGAGCTTGCCGCAGCCCCGAAGGCGCGCCACGTCTTCCACCCGCTGCAACAGGCGGTGCGACAGGCCCTGGCCACGGTAGTCGGGCTCGACGTAAACGTCGTGCACGTTCATCAGCGGTAGCGCCATGAAGGTGGAGAACCCTTCGAAGCAGTTGATCAGCGCGGCGGGTGTGGCACCGTCCAGGGCAAGGACGCCAAAATAGTCAGAACGCTCGCGCAGGCGCTGCACCAGCACGGCCTTGACCTTGGGAGCGAGGTCTTCGCCGCCGCCCATCGGATCGCGGGCGTAGCGGGAAATGAGTTCCAGCAGCGCGCGGGCATGCTCAGGAAGGGACAAATCGACATCGACAAGGGTGATCACGCTGCACATCTCCAATGAAAACGGGGCGCCTTCGAGACGCCCCGTGTTGGCAGAAATGGTAGCGCGAGACCGGTTCAGCTTATTTTTTGATGTCGCCGCAAGCCACGTATTTCTTCATGTCCTGCGCGCTTTCATGCACGTTGATGGCCATGGGCTCCTTGAACAGATCGTCCATGCTCACGGACGGCAGCTTAGTGACCGACTTGCCGTCCACCACGTTTTCCAGCGGATACTTGGGAACCGGGTTGAGGTTGGCGCAGGTGCCGGGGTGGATATGGTCGGGCTGCGCCACGCCTTTGGGTCCGCCCTTGATATGGACGGTGACTTCGATGCCCTTGCCCATGGGCTTGATCAGGGCGTAGCCGGTTTCACCGGAATTGTTCTGGGCGGCAAGCTCGATCTTCAGTTCGTGCGGCATGGTGGAGGCAAAGGCCGGTGCGGCAGCAAAGCCGAGCAGGGCCAGGGAGAGTGCAAGTTTGTGCATGGTGAACTCCAGGGAAAAGGGCATTGATCAGGGAAAACACCGCGCGCTCTGCGGCGCAAAAGTGCTTTACGAAGCTTAATGAGCCGCGCATCTCCATGCTGGCCCGTCTGGTATTGCGTGGCGCAGGGTGTTTTGCGCCGCCGCGCCGCCGTTACCATCGCCGCATGGCTCTTCAACTGTTTGGTATTCCGGTTTCTCGCGGCATGGCCATCGGGCGTGCCGTCATCCTCGCTTCGGCCCGGTTGGACGTGGCGCATTACTTCGTCGACCCCGGCACGGAAGAGGCGGAAATTGAGCGCCTGCGCGCCGCGCGCCGTGCCGTGCGCGCCGAACTCGACACCCTCAAGGCGGATCTGCCCCCCGATGCCCCGGCCGAAATGGCCGCGTTCATCGATGTGCACAAAATGCTGCTCGATGATCGGCAGATGGCGCTCGACACCATCACCTGGATACGCCAGCGCCGCTACAACGCCGAGTGGGCGCTCACCGCCCAGCTCGACGTCATTTCGCGCAATTTCGAGGAAATGGACGACACCTATCTGCGCGAACGCATCGCCGACGTCGAGCAGGTGGTCGAACGCGTGCTGCGCGCCCTTCGCGGCAGCGCGGGGCTGGCCCGCTCGGCCAGCGGCAACGGCGATCTGGTGCTCATCGCCCATGACATCGCCCCGGCCGACATGCTGCAGTTCAAGACCGGGGTGTTCCGCGGCTTCGTCACCGATGTGGGCGGCAAAACTTCGCATACCGCCATCGTCGCCCGCAGTCTGGATATTCCCGCCGTGGTGGGCGCGCGCTCGGCCGGCAGCCTGATCCGCCAGGACGATCTGGTCATCATCGACGGCGACAGCGGGCTGCTCATCGTCGATCCGTCACCCGTCATCCTCGAAGACTACCGCCTGCGCCAGCAGGAATCGCAGCTCGCCCGCGAACGGCTCAAGCGCCTGAAATTCACCCCGGCGCGCACCCTCAACGCCGAGCCGGTGGAGTTGCTCGCCAACATCGAGCAGCCCGAAGACTGCGCGCCCGCGCTTGAAGCCGGTGCGATGGGGGTGGGCCTGTTCCGCACGGAATTCCTGTTCATGAATCGTGGCGACCATCTGCCCGGCGAAGACGAGCAGTACGCCGCGTACAGCCGCGTGATGCAGGCCATGCAGGGCAAGCCGGTCACCATCCGCACCATCGATATCGGCTCGGACAAACCGCTCGACGCCGAAGACTATCGCGACGGCGAGTTCACCCACCTCAACCCGGCGCTGGGGCTGCGCGCCATTCGCTACAGCCTGTCCGACCCGGCGATGTTCCGCATGCAGTTGCGCGCCTTGCTGCGCGCCGCCGCGCTCGGGCCGCTGAAGGTGCTCATCCCCATGGTGGCCCACGCCAGCGAAATCCGCCAGACCCTTGCCGAACTCAACAAGGCCCGCGCCGAACTCGATGCCAAGGGCGTTTCATACGGCCCGGTGGAACTGGGCGCAATGATCGAAGTGCCGGGCGCAGCCTTGGCGCTGCCCTTGTTCCTGCGGCATTTCGACTTCCTGTCGGTCGGCACCAACGACCTGGTGCAATACACCCTGGCGATCGACCGCGCGGATGAGAGCGTCTCCAACCTCTACGATCCGCTGCATCCCGCAGTGCTCAACCTGCTGGCGCAGATCATCACCCAGACCCGTGCTGCGGCCGCCTGGAAGGGCCGACCGGTGGAAGTGAGCGTGTGCGGCGAAATGGCCGGCGACCCGAGCATGACCCGCCTGCTGCTGGGCATGGGCCTACGCAGTTTTTCCATGCATCCGTCGCAGATCCTCGCGGTCAAGCAAGAAGTGCTGCGCGCCGACCCCGACAAGCTCGCGCCGCTGGTACAGACCGTGCTGTCGAGCTTCGAGCCCGAAGAACTGAAGGCGGCACTGGCGGCGTTGGGCTAAAGACTTGCGGGAACCTGTCGAGCCAGGGCCAGTCTTCACCTGCAGACCTCCTGACGCCCTTTTCTCCGACCGATCCGTGCGCTTCGCCTCGCCTCATTTCCGCCTACGCCGCCTGCGCCGCATCAGCCAGCAAGCCACCCTCTGCCTGCTCGGCGCCGCGCTATCTGGCGCGCCGGTTTGGGCGCAAGGCGCTGACACCCGCGCCCCCGGCTACGCCAGCAGCCTGCCGACCTTGGGAGACCCCGCGCAGGGCAGCCTGTCTTCGGTACAGGAAAAACGTCTGGGCGAAATCATCATGCGAGAAATGCGGCAGGAGCCCGACTACCTGCACGACAGCCTGCTGCGCGACTACCTCCAGGCCATCGTCGACCGCCTCACGCCCGCTGCCCGGCGCACCGCCGAGATGGAGGCGCCCGCGCACTTTCGCGTGTTTCTGCTGCGCGACCGCAGCTTCAACGCATTTGCCCTGCCCGGTGGCTGGATCGGGGTGCACACCGGGCTGATCATCGACGCGCAATCGCACGATCAAGTGGCGGCCGTGTTCGCCCATGAAATGTCGCACATTACCCAGCGACACATCGCCCAGCGGCTGGCGCAGATGGGCCGTGACAGGCTGCTGAGCATCGGCTCGCTGCTGCTGGCCGTCGCCGCCGCGAGCGCGGGGCAAGATCAGGCCGCGCAAGGTCTGGCGATGGGCGGGCAGGCCGCAGCCATCGACAGAGCCCTGCGTTTTTCGCGCAGCAACGAGCGCGACGCCGACCGCACCGGCGAAGAGGTGCTGGCGGAATCGGGCTATCCGCCGCAGGCCATGGCCAGCATGCTGCTACGGCTGCAAAACCTCTCCCGGCTCGACGACTCCGATGTGCTGGCCTTCCTGCAAACGCACCCGCTGACCAGCGAGCGCATCGCCGACGCCCAGGCACGCGGCGGCAACCATCCCCTGCCACCCGACCACGATCTGATGTTCTGGCTCATGCACGCCCGCGCCCGCGCGCTCACCCCAACCAAGCGCGACGCCATGCAGCGCGAGGAAAAGCGTTTCAGCGCCGACAAAGCCGCCTTCCCCGCCCAGCAGGCCGCCATCGCCTACGGTCAGGCCGTGTTGCTGCAAAGGCTGGGGCGGTTCGACGCCGCCGCGGCGGCGCTCACGCGGGCGCAAGCTGCAGTCGCCAGCGCCCCGGCCGCCGAGCGTCTGCCCCTCGATCTGCTGCAGGCCGAATTGCTGCTGGAGCATCAACCCGCGCAGGCCGCCGATGCAGCGCGTGCGCTTTACCGCCAGTTTCCGCAGTCCACTGCCGCCCGGCATCTGTTGGCGCGCTGCCTGCTGGCTTTGCCCGATAAAAAATCGGCGCGCGAGTTTCTGCGCCAGCAGACCGTGGCGCATCCACAAGACATCGTGCTGTGGCAAGACCAGGCCCGCGCCGAGGCCGCCCTGGGCGCCTTTGCGGCGCAACACCGCGCCACGGCCGAGGCTTACGCCCTGCAAGGAAAAACCGAAGCGGCCATCGAACAACTGCACATTGCGCAGCGCACGCCGGGGGCGGATTACTTCGAGGCATCGATCATCAACGCCCGTCTGCGCGCCCTCGAACAAGCGCACGCGCAGCAGGTACAGATCGACAAGGCGCTGCCGCAGTGAACGCCGCGCCGGAGCAATCGAATCTGCCGCGCAAGGATAATGCCACGCATGGCTGCGCCTTCACCGACATCCCCTGCCCCGACCTCCGTGTCTGACCGATTCCCGCTATCGCAATCGCTTGCCCTTGGCCTGCTGGGGCTGGCCATGTCGCTGCCGCTGATCTGGCCTTTCGATCCGGGCGTGGTGGCCAAGATGGGCACCACGCTGGTTGCCGCCGCGCTCTGGGCCGCGGTGTTTCTCGCCGCAGCCTGGAGCGGCCTGAGGCCGCGCTTCGGCCTGGCGGCGCTCGGCTTTGGCGTGGCCGCTGCCGTGGTCGGCCTGCAGACGCTCAGCGGGCAACTCGCCTACGCCAGCCAGGGCGCCATTACCGTGGCGGTGTTGTTGAGCGCGGCGCTGATCGCCGGGCTGGGCAATGCCGCCGTGCGGCGCACCAGCCGCCCGGGCGCGGGTATGGACCCGCACCCCTGGCTCGACGTGGCCGCGGCCGGACTGCTGCTGCAAGGGCTGATTCAGGTGGTGTTCGGACTGGTGCAGTTCGCCCTCTGGCAGATGCCGTCGCTGGCCTCCTGGCTGGCGGCGCATGCACCGCTGTACGCCGACCTCATCAGCTACCCCTCGACCGGGCGGGTGTTCGGCAATCTGCGGCAACCCAATCATTACGCCACCGCCGTCGCGCTCGGCCTAGCCGGGCTGGCCTGGTGGGCGCCGCGATTGCGCGTGAGCGTGGTCTGGGCCGCCGTCATCGGCATGAGCTGGGCGCTGGTGGTCTGCGGCTCGCGCACAGGCATGGTGCAGGCGGTCGTCGCCGCCATTCTGGTGCTGATCGCGGTGCGCGGAGCCTGGCGCAGCCCGCGCTGGGCGGCGCTGGTGGCGGTGCCGGTGCTGTATGCGCTGTGGTGGCTGGCGTTGCGCGAAGCCGATCACCTCGGCTGGATCAGCTTTCTCGATGCCGTGACGCGCCAGCTCGACCAACCCGTCAATGCCCGCGCGCTGATCTGGCGCAATGCCTGGCAGGTGTTCGAGCATCTGCCCTGGTTCGGCGCGGGCTGGGGGCAATTGGGCTGGGGGCTGCAACACGCGGCCATTCATCATGCCCTGCACCCACTGCCACTGGACAATATCGACAACGCCCACGATCTCATTCTGCAACTGCTGGCCGAAACCGGGCTGGTAGGCACCCTGCCGATTGTGATCGTCGCCCTGGCCTGGCTGTGGCGCTCGGCCCGGGGCTGGATGCAACAGGGCCGCGCCGCGCCGAACGACGCCTCGCCCATCGCCCTCGCCGCCTGGATGGGCGTGGCGTTTCTGGGCCTGCACAGCTTGGTCGAATATCCCCTGTGGTATCTGTATTTCCTCTGGGTGTTTGCCTTTCTGGCAGGCTGGATGGACGGGTTCGGCCGCGGCGAGGCCGCCCCAGTCGCGCTGACGCTGCCCCGCCCTGCGGCACTCGCCGTGGGCGCGCTGGCCGTCGCACTGGTCGCCAAGGCGGGCTACGACTACAACCTCACCGACACGGCGTACTCCGCAGATCGCGTTGAGGCCGCTGCGGCCATCCGGCAGGCTCAGCGCGGCGATCTGTTCTTCCGGCCGCTGATCGGCTTTGCCGTGGCCAGCGGCCTTCAGGTGCGCGCGGCCGACTCTCACGCTGAGCTGCTGCGCGAGCAAGCCGAGATCGACCGCGTCAGCCATGCCTACGGCGATCCCAATCTGCTGATCCGGCGCATTCTGTTGCTCAGCCGCCTCGGCCACGCGCAGCAGGCGCTGGCGCTGGCGCGCTACACCGCCAGTTCGTTCTGGCTGTATGCCCCCGGACTGGTCAAGCAGTTCCCTGCACAGGCCGCGCAGGCCGGTCTGTCTGCAGCGCAAACCGCACCCTTGCTCGAAGCCTTGAAGCAAGCCCCCGTGCTGCGACGGGTTGTCGTACCGGTCAATCACTGAACTCACCTCCCGCTGCACGCGGGAGGTGTGCAGGATTTGTCACAACGATCATCGCGCCGCTTGTCGAGGTCTTTTGATGCGGCGCAAAATAGACACTTACTCTGATGATTTCCCATGCCTTCCCTCGCCCGCGTCCAGTCGATGTTGACCCAACCCGCCTTTCGGGAGGGGGTGCGCGATATGCGCGCCGTGTCTCTGGGCATCGCCGCCTGGGGATTGGTGACGGGCGTCGCCATGGTGAAGTCGGGGCTCAGCGTGCAACTGGCGCTGGCCATCAGCCTGTTCGTGTTTGCGGGCAGCGCCCAGCTCGCCGCGCTGCCGCTAATCGCAGCCGGAGCGCCGCTCTGGCTAATTCTGGGCACCGCGTTTTGCGTCAATCTGCGTTTTATCGTCTTCAGCGCGCAAATGCGCCCCTATTTCGAGCAAGTGCCGCGGTGGCGCCGTCTGGCCTACGGCTACCTGATCGGCGACCTGAACCAGGTGCTGATGATCCGGCGCCATCCCCACCCCACCCACGATCCGCAGCAGACGCAATACTTTCTCGGCGTGTCACTGACCAACTGGGTCGCCTGGCAGATTCCCTCACTGCTCGGCATTGCGATGGCACAGCACATTCCCGGCAGTTGGGGGCTGGCGTTTGCCGGTACGTTGGCGCTGCTGGGCATCGTGCTCTCGCTGCTGGCCGACCGCACGATAGCCGGGGTGATCATCGTCGCCTCGGCCTTGAGTGCGCTGCTGTTCTGGCTGCCGCTACGGCTCAATCTGGTGGCAGCCATCGTCGGCGCGCTGGTTGTGGGCATGGCGTGGGAAGCCTGGAGCAGCCGCCAGCTCACCGCGAACGCTGTGCTCGACGGCACCAAACCTTGAGAATCGAGCGGCCATGACCTTGTTCCAGCAGATCGCCCTCGTGGTCGGCATGACGGCCGTCACGGTGCTGAGCCGCAATCTGTTTTTGCTCTCGCGCAAAGCCATGCCCTTGCCCGCGCGCGTCAAGATCGCCCTGCGCTTCGCCCCCGCGGCAGCACTGGCCGCCGTTGTTGCGCCCGAGTTGTTTTTACTCACCCCGCTCGGGCCGCCCTGGGTGAAACTGGGCGCCGCCGTGATTGCGGCGGGCTATTTTTTCGCACGCCGGGGCATTCTGGGCACCATACTCAGCGGCATGGTCGCCTATTGGGCCTTGAGCTGGATCAGCCACACCTGGGCTTGAGAACAACGGCGGGCAAGATTTACTCGTGAGTCGTATTACGGGTGATGTGGTGCGAGGTCGGCTCCACCGATGTGTCGGTGACACAGGTTCCAGCGATTTTTACCCTGCTGTTTTGCCACATACATGGCGTCATCGGCGCGTTGCAGCAACTCGAAGCTGCTGCGCGCATGCGTGGGAGCGGCCGCCACACCGATACTGGCCGTCACCCGCATGCCCGAGAGCAGGTCGTAGCCCGCCGCCGCGCAGACCTCGACGAGCTTGGCCGCGAGCGACTGCGCGGCCGACAGATCGGCCACGGCGCTGAGCGCCACGAACTCATCGCCGCCGATGCGGCCTATGGCGTCGTCGCGCCGCAGCACGTCCTGCATGGCGTGCGCCACCTGCACCAGCAAACGGTCGCCTCGCACATGACCGAGGCGGTCGTTGATCTGCTTGAAGCCGTCGAGATCGATGAAGCACAGAGCGAGCATGTCGTCGCGGGTGCGTCGCGCCAGCGCGGTATCGAGACGCTCCATAATGGCGCGGCGGGTGAGCACCCCTGTCAGCGCGTCGCGCTCGGCGCGGTGCAGCAGCCGGGCGTGGGTGTCGATCTGGTGGGTGATGTCGCGCACGAAGGTCAGCAGCGAAACCACGCGCCCTTCCTCGTCGCGCAGCGCCGAAAGCGTCCATTCCACCCAAATCCGCCGCCGGTCCTTGCGAATGTATTGCGCCTGTTCTACCCAGTTGTCGATCTCTCCGCGCAGCAAACGCTCGTAAACCGCCAGGGTGCGCGCGCGCTCCTCCTCGGGCACCCCCATGGCCAGGCGATGCGTGCCCAGGCGTTCGGCCTCGGAGTAGCCCAGAATGGCCTCGGCCGAACGCGACCAGCGCGTGACGATGAGTTCAGCGTTACTCTCGATCACGCCCCAGGGCAGATTGTCCAGCGCTTGTTCGAGCAACCAGTTCGAGCGTTTGAGCGCCATCGCGGCGGTGACGTCGTCGTGCACATCGTGCGCAATGGTGTAAATGGCCTCGATGCGCCCGCCCATGCCCCGCTCGGGAAACACCTGGATGCGCGCCCAGCGTGGCGGATCGAGGTGTCGCAGCAGGCGCAGATAATCGGCCTGCTTGCCCGCAAAGCCCCGCTCGAACGCGGGCTGCGCCGCAGCCCAGGCCTCATCGCCGTAAAGCTCTTTGAGCGTTTTGCCGCGCAGTTGGTCAGGATTTCGCCGCGCCCAGCTCACATAGGGCGGATTGAAAAAAGTCAGCCGCCCGTCGGCGTCCCAGCGGCCTATGGGCAGATCGACCGCTTCGAGCAGACTTCTCACTTCCGGCACGGCGGCCAGTCCGGGCAAAAGCTCTACCTCGGGCATCGGGGCCGGGTTGGGCTCGGGCTGAAAGGGGTCGCTCATGGAGGAATACAAGTGAGGTGTCGGGATTTTCGGTGTGCGCCGGGTGAGCCGGGTCAACTAGGCTGACGAGATTCTGACGGCTGGCGCGAAGTCGTCAAGAGCACGCTCTACACTACACCCCGGTTTCCTGTGAGGGATTCCACATTTTCGCTGATCGCATTATTTTGCCCATCCCCAATATCCCGCTACCCATGTCCCGCGCCACCAAAATCGTTGCCACCATCGGCCCCGCCAGTTCCTCGCCAGACATCCTCGAACGCATGCTCGCGGCCGGGGTCGATGTCGTTCGGCTCAACTTTTCTCATGGCAAGGCGCAAGACCATATCGACCGCGCCCAACTCATCCGCGAAACGGCCACCCGCCTGGGCAAGTCCGTTGCCATCATGGCCGATCTGCAAGGCCCGAAAATTCGGGTGGGCCGGTTCAAGGACGGCAAGGTCATGCTGCAACCCGGACAGAAATTCACGCTCGACGCCACCTGCGAAATCGGCGATGAGACCCGCTGCGGCCTGGACTACAAAGACCTGCCGCGCGACGTGCACGCGGGCGACCGTCTGCTGCTCAACGACGGCCTCATCGTGCTTACCGTCGAGAGAGTGAGCGGGGAACAAATCCACACCGTCGTCACCATCGGCGGCGAACTGTCGAACAACAAGGGCATCAACAAGCAGGGCGGCGGTCTGTCGGCCCCGGCCCTCACCGCCAAGGACATGGAGGACATTCGCACCGCGATGTCCTTCCAGGCCGACTATCTGGCCGTGTCCTTTCCCAAAAACGCCACCGACATGGAGCTGGCGCGGCAACTCGCCAACGTCGCCGGCGAGCCCTACCACCACAAGCCCGCGCTCATCGCCAAGATCGAGCGGGTCGAGGCAATTCCGGCGTTGGCGGAAATTCTGCGAGCCTCCGACGGCATCATGGTGGCGCGGGGCGACCTCGCAGTGGAAGTCGGCAATCCCGCCGTGCCCGCGCTGCAAAAACGCATGATCCGCATGGCGCGCGAAATGGATCGTGTGGTGATCACCGCCACGCAGATGATGGAGTCGATGATCGTCAACGCTGTACCCACCCGCGCCGAAGTGTCCGACGTCGCCAATGCGGTGCTCGACGGCACCGACGCGGTCATGCTGTCGGCGGAAACGGCGGCCGGCAAGTACCCGGTGGAGACGGTCGAGGCGATGGCCAGCATCTGCGAGGCGGCGGAAACCTACGAAGAGGTCAAGCTCGAACACGACTTCGTCAACAAGCAGTTCACTCGCATCGACCAGTCGATCGCCATGGCCGCGCTGTTCACCGCGCACCACCTCGGCTGCAAGGCCATTGTGGCGCTGACCGAATCAGGCTCCACCGCGCTGTGGATGAGCCGCCACCGTGTCAATGTGCCGATTTATGCGCTGTCGCGCAGCGAAACTTCGGTGCGGCGCATGTCGCTGTATCGCAATGTGCGCCCGATGCTGCTGAGCTTCAGCACCACCGACCGCGACGCCCTGCTCAACCAGGCCGAAGCCCGGCTGATCGAGAAAAACGCCGTGGCCTCCGGCGACAGCTACGCCATCACCTGCGGCGAGCCGATCGGCACGGCGGGTGGCACCAATATGCTCAAGGTCATGCGCGTGCCCCGCTAAACAGCCCGCTGCAGAAAAACGCCCGCAAGGACTATGCTCGACGCGGGCGTTTTGCTTTGAGCGCTCCTCTCAAGGAAACGCAGGGCCGTCCCAAGTTTCCTTGTCCACCTCACGGCTTGCAAGCCGCTCGGATTCGGCTCCCCGGAGTTCGACAGTTACGCTCGTAAGTCCGCGATATCGTTAGGGTGAGCGTCGAAACGTGCCCCTACAGGAGTGCGAGTTGGTCGTCGATCGAGGGTTTCGGGAGCTTGAGTCCTTGAAGGATGGCGTGGTCGGCGTCGCTGAGCGAGGACGTGCCGTCGCGGCGCTCGCCGCCGAGGTGAACCTGGTGGTACTGGATGCGCCGCAGTTGCTCCAGGGCACGTTCGGGTGACAGCTTGGAGTCGGCATCCTTGAGGCGCATGCGCATGACGCGGTACAGCACCAGGGCGATGAAGCAGATCAGCGCATGGGCACGGATGCGATCGGGCAGGCGGTGGAACACCGGGGCGATCTCGATCTCGGATTTGAGGATCTTGAAGCCGCGCTCGATGTCGGCCAGGCTCTTGTAGCGCCGCAGCACCTCGAGCGCCGACAACTCGGGCACATTGGTCACCAACAGCAGCTTGCCGTCGTTGAGCTCGGCACGGGCCAGCGCCTTGTCGTCGATAGCGTAGGTGAACAGGTCCGATTGCAGATCGACCTTGATGATCGAACCCAGGTGCGCCTCGGAGACCGAGCGGAACAACCAGGCCTTGGCACCGGAGTCGCTCAAGCGCCGGCCTCTGAAGGCGGTGCCGCCTTCTTGCGCATCGAGCTTGCCAGCGCGCCGCTGGGCCTCCTGCGTGAGCTCTTCGATATGCTGGCGGCGCGCTGCGGTTTGTTCCTGGGCGCGGCGTGGATCGTGGGCCCAGACCAGGCGCATGTCCTGCCAGCGGGTCTCGCCGAGGACCTCGCGGTTGGCCGTTGCGCAGCGCTGCGCGTGGATCGGCTCCAGAATCTCCGCGAACTCCGCATAACGCCGCCCCGGCACGGCCAGGATGAACTCCAGGGGCTGCTCGGTGCCGCCCACGCGTTGCTCGCGCAGCCACTCCAGATTGTCCAGGCTGAGCAGCCCGCGATCGGCCACCAGCACCACGCGCTTGACCGGGTACAGCGCCAGAACCTCCTGGACCACGGCGCTGAGCGTGGGTGCCTCGGCCGTGTTCCCTTCCCAGACCCGATGCGTCAGCGGCAGTCCCTCGGCCGTCTGCACCACCCCGAGCATGAACTGGCGACGAATCCCCCCGTCCTTGGACATGCCGAACTGGCGCAGGTCGCCGGCCAACTCGGTCTCGCCCTCCACGCCGATGGTGGTCATGTCGTAGAACACCACGGACAGGTCCTGGTCGATCAGCGGGCGCAGCAACCCGGCCAACGCCGCTTGCACGCGGTCCTGGTGCGCGACCAGCGCGTCCATCGCCCGCAGCAACTGCTGGTGGGTCACGGCCTTGGGCGCAAAGCGCGGCAGCGCCACCGTCTGCAGCCAGCGCAGCACCCCGAGCTTGGACGTCGGATCGCACAGGCGGTTGAGCACCATCAGGCGCACCAGCGCCTCGACGTCGATGCGGCTGCGCGTTCGACCAAAAACCCGCCGCAGTTCACCGAACCCCAGTTCGTCCCAAAGCTCAGTCAGCACCCACACATCGCCCAGGGCGCGGCTGGACTCAAACCTCACGTCGGCCACGGTCGCCACCGCCCCGGCGTCTGGGGGCGTGTCGCCCCGAAGTCGTTGCAGGCCGCGGATCACGCTCTCAAGCTGGCCGCCGGCTTGGTCGGCGCGCCCCAGGGTGGCCACCGTGCGTTTCTTCACCCGTCCGCTCTCATCCCGATAAGACTCGACGAGCTGGATGTAGCGGCGGCCGCCGGAGGTGGTGACTTTGATGAACATGCCGCCACAATATATCAAGCCATTCACAAATGGCAAGCGGCCTCACCATGTGGAAAAACGTGCCACCACAGGCACTTTGCGAAAAACAGCGCTAACCCCTTGTTCTGTCAAACCCAGGGTAGGCGTTTTCAGTCAATTTTTGGCTCAAGCTGTCGAACTCCGGGGCTCCGGCCCAGGGGGCGCTCAGACCTGCAGAAACTGCAACTGAATGCCGGTGAGGTTGATCACATCGCCGGAGCGCAGCACCACCGGCATGAGGCCGAGCGAGACGCCATTGACCTGCGCCCGCTTTTCGCCTTCGACCTGCACCAGTTCGTAGCCGCGCGGTTTGTGCATCACGCTGACCACCAAGGTGCCGCGCTGGCCGAAGGTGGTCTGCTCCTTGCTGAGCAGAATTTCCCGCCCCGCCGCATCCCCGCTGAGCACCCTGATCTTGTAGCTGCGCTCGGCATCTCCCGCCCGGGTGCGCGAATCCGAAAAACCCGAATTACCGAAACGGGAATTGCCAAACCCGGTAGTGGCGCCAAAACGTGACGGGCCGAAGGTGGTCTGCCGCGTATCGGACAACAGCCGCAGGCTGTACTTGCCGATATCGACCGTGTCGCCTTCGCGGAAGGGGCTGGACTTGATGGGCGCGCCGTTCAGATAGGTGCCGTTGGTGCTGCCTAGGTCTTGAATGGTGTAGCTCTCGGCATCCGTTCCGCTATCGCGCAGTAACACGGCGTGCTCACCGCTGACCGCCAGGTTGTCGATGACCACATCGTTGTACGGACGACGCCCGAGCGTCGTGCGGTCTTTGCTGAGCACGACCTCTTTCAAAACTTTGCCATCCAGGGTAATCACGAGTTTGGCCACGATTTGAAGTCCGTTTAATGAGTCAGATCAGAATAGAAAAACGCATCGGCTGAGTCAGCGCACAGTCACCAGAATGACGGAAACATTGTCGCGCCCACCAGCCACATTAGCGTCATCCACCAGCTGGCGCGCAGCCGCCGCAGGATGTTCAGCATATTGCCGCAATATGTTTTCAATTTTGGCATCTGTCAACATATCGTTCAAGCCATCCGAACACAGAAGCAACAAATCCCCCGTCATCATGGGATGCATTGCGACATCCGGGTCGAGTCGGGCATCCACGCCTAGCGCCCGCGTCACCAGATTTTTGCCGCCTATCGTTTCCGCGTCCTCGGGCAGAATCAGCCCCATGTCGATCTGCTCCTGCAGGGCCGAGTGGTCGTGCGTGAGCAGGCGCAGTTGATTCTGCCGCAGCAGATAAGCGCGAGAATCCCCTGCATGGGCGATCACCGCCACATTTCCAGTAAACGCCACGGCAACCAGCGTGGCGCCCATCCCGGCATACTGCGCATTGCTGCGCGCGGCCCGCAGAATCTCGGCGTTCACATGGCGCACCGCAAAACGAAGTTCGGTGGACAGATCGAGCGCGGTCACCTTCGGATATTCGGCCTTCAGGCGGGCAATGCGCGCGCAAATCTGCGCCGTCGCCATGCCGCTGGCTACCTCTCCAGCAGCGTAGCCCCCCATGCCATCGGCCAGCACGGCAACCTGCGCCAGGGCATCGAACGCCACCGCGTCTTCGTTGTGCTCGCGCACCCGCCCCGTATGGGTGAGGCTGATCATTTCATACTGCAGGGCGGGGCTGGAACTGGGCGTTTTGGCCATGATGGTACTCATGCCGCAGATGCCGAGGGGCGGCGATAAATCAGCTTTGCCACGGCCCACACCACGATGGCGCCGATCAGCCCGGCAATTTTTTCTGCGTAGGCCGCCCAGGGCAGCGCTTCAACCCAGTGCTCCACTGCGGGATCGGTGACCAGCAGGCCACCGGCAATCCAGCCCAGCAGCATGGCCCCGAGGGTGATCACCACCGGAAAGCGCTGCATCAGGCGGATGACCAACTGGCTGCCCCAGACGATGATGGGCACGCTCAGCAGCAGACCAAACACCACCAGCAGCATGCTGTGCTGCTCCCCGGCGTTTTGCGCGGCTCCGGCAATGGCGATCACGTTGTCCAGGCTCATCACGAAGTCGGCGATGATCACGGTCTTGACCGCAGCCCACAGCTTGTCCGCCGCCTGCACATCGCCGTGCCCCTCTTCCTCTTGCGGAGCGAGCAGCTTGATGCCGATCCAAAACAGCAGCAACGCACCGACAATCTTGAGCAAAGGCAGCTTGAGCAGGGTCAGCGCGAAAAAAATCAACACCACCCGCAACACGATGGCGCCCGCGGTACCCCACAGAATGCCGAGCTTGCGTTGGTGCGGCGGGAGCTTGCGCGTGGCCAAAGCAATGACCACGGCGTTGTCTCCGCCCAGAAGAATATCGATCAGAACGATCTGACCGATGGCCGTCAAGAACTCGACGGTGAGATAGTGTTCCATGCCGATGGCTGCCCCAGGAGGTATCGATGCAGTCCCATCGGGACTTGTCTTGCATCATACCGTTTGTAACCGGGGGCAGCCCCGGCGTTCGCATGGATCAGCGCAGGACTTGCTTGAGAAGCTTGCCCATTTCAGACGGATTGCGCGTCACGGTAAAGCCACATTCCTCCATGATGGCGAGCTTGGCATCGGCCGTGTCGGCCCCGCCGGAGATCAGTGCCCCGGCATGGCCCATGCGCTTGCCCGCAGGCGCGGTGACGCCCGCGATGAAGCCGACCACCGGCTTTTTCATGTGGGCTTTGCACCAGCGCGCGGCTTCGGCTTCGTCAGAGCCGCCGATCTCGCCGATCATGATGACGGCATCGGTATCGGGGTCGTCGTTGAACGCCCGCATGATGTCGATGTGCTTGAGTCCGTTGATCGGGTCGCCACCAATGCCCACCGCGCTGCTCTGGCCCAGCCCGAGTTCGGTGACCTGCGCCACCGCCTCGTAAGTGAGCGTGCCCGAGCGCGAGACGATGCCGATGCGACCCTTGCGGTGAATGTGTCCGGGCATGATGCCGATCTTGATTTCATCGGGCGTAATCAGGCCAGGACAGTTCGGCCCGAGCAGCAGGGTTTTCTTGCCACCGGCCGCCTCCTTGGCCTTCATGCGGTTGCGCACCAGCAACATGTCCTTCACGGGAATGCCCTCGGTGATGCAGATCGCCAGATCGAGGTCGGCTTCCACAGCCTCCCAGATGGCAGCAGCCGCGCCTGCCGGGGGCACATAGATGACGGAGACCGTGGCGTCCGTGGCTGCCTTGGCGTCGGCCACGGTGCCGTAAATGGGAATGCCCTCGAAATCTTCGCCAGCCTTTTTGGGGTTGACGCCAGCGACGAAGCAGTTCTTGCCATTGGCATAGTCGCGGCACATGCGGGTATGAAACTGCCCTGTTTTGCCGGTGATGCCCTGGGTGATGACCTTGGTGTCTTGATTGATCAGGATAGCCATGTTGTCCTCTTGTTCTGTGGGATGCGGCTCAGGCCTGCGCGGCATGAACGGCGGCTTGCGCCGCCTCGCCCATGGTGTTGGCGCTGATGATGGGCAGGCCGGAGTCGGCCAGCATCTTGCGCCCGATCTCTTCGTTGGTGCCCTTCATGCGCACCACCAGCGGCACGCTCAGGCCCACGGTGCGCGAGGCGGCAATGACGCCTTCGGCGATGGTGTCGCAGCGCATGATGCCGCCGAAGATGTTGACCAGAATCGCCTTGACATGCGGGTTGTGCAGCATGATCTTGAACGCCATCGAGAAAGTTGGCGGGCGAGCCGCCGAACAGCTTGATGGTGTCCATCGTCGCCATCGCCAGCCCGGCGCCGTTGACCAGGCAGCCGATATTGCCGTCGAGCTGGATGTAGGCCAGGTCGAATTTGTGCGCCTGCACCTCGGCCGGGTCTTCCTCATCGAGATCGCGCAGCGCCTCGATTTCGGGGTGACGGAACAGGGCGTTGTCGTCGATATTGAACTTGGCATCGAGCGCCTTGATCTGGCCGTTGCCCTCCAGAATCAGCGGGTTGATCTCCACCAGCGAGGCGTCGGTGTCCATATAGCACTGGTAGAGCTTCTTGAGCACGGCAACAGCTTGTGGCTGCGACGCGGCGGGAATGCCGATGCCCGCGACCAGTTCCAGACCTTGCGCGTCCTGCAAGCCAACCAGCGGATCGATAAACACCTTGAGAATTTTCTCCGGCGTCTTGGCGGCCACTTCCTCGATATCCATGCCGCCTTCGCTCGACGCCATGACCGCCACTTTTTGCGTGGCACGGTCGGTGAGCACGGCGACGTAATACTCTTTTTGGATATCGGCGCCCTCCTCGATCAGCAGCCGTCGCACTTTCTGCCCCGCAGGGCCGGTTTGATGGGTGACGAGCTGCATCCCCAGGATTTGCAGGGACAGTTGCCGCACTTCGTCCAGCGTTCGCGCCAGCTTGACGCCACCGCCCTTGCCGCGTCCGCCGGCGTGAATCTGCGCTTTCACCACCCAGACCGGGCCGCCCAACTCCTGCGCTGCGGCGATGGCCTCATCGACGGAAAACGCGGGCTTGCCGCGTGGTACCGGCACACCGTGTTCTCTCAATAGTTGCTTGGCCTGATATTCATGAATTTTCATGGCGTCTCGTCCTCGACTTGTGGTGCAGGCATTGTGCCTTCGGTGCGTTGCTGCGCAGTTTGCTGCGCCCAACGGGGATAAAACTCGGCGACTGCTGGGCTGTCCAGCCGCAGGGCGTGGCAGCGGTTGAGCTGAAAAGGCATACCGGCGGCACGCTCCGTGTCTAAACGCCCCCTGGGTCGGCTCGCCGACCCGCCCCCTGATGGGATCAAGAAAGTTTGGGGCGGCCCTGCGCTTTCTTGAGGCTCCGGCAAGGTAATCGTCGCCAGCCCGGCCAGCCCTTGAATGGCTGCGGTCGGCAGCACTTGCGTCAATTCGGTGAGGTGGGTGCAGCCCAGCACGCCGCCCAGGCGCTCGCGCACGGCGGAACGAAATCCGCGCAGCAGATTGAGGCCGATCAGCCGCCGGTAGGCGTCATCGTGATCGCCGCAGGTGTCGTAAGGGCTGAACAGGGTGTGCGAGCGGGCATCGACGATGTTGAGCGCGTCGTCGATGGTGACGATGAGCAACATGTCATGCACCGGAATGCCCGCCGGGCGGATCCGTTCGGACAGGGTGAGATCGCGCGTTTTCACGTCCCGCAATTCGGCCTGCAGATCCCACAAGCCATCCTCTCGCGCATAGACCTCGATACTGAGACTGCGGCGGTGAACCAGACGGCGATTGGGCGAAGACGGGGCGGCAGGAGTGTCGCGCATGGTGGATCTATTTTTGATGAAGCGCAAGAATCAGTGTAGCAGCCTGCTGCGGCGCAGCAAGTCAGTCGACGTCTTCCGTGCCCTCGCCGCGCAAAACCGCGCGGACGGCGTCCCCGCTGAAGCCACGTTGAGTCAAAAAACGAGCCTGTTTGGCCCGCTCGGCAGCGTCTTGCGGAAGCGCCTGGAATTTTCGCGCCCAAGCGGCTTGGGCGCGAGTCAGCTCACTGTCTTTCAGGGACTGACGCAGATTTGCCGTGGCATCGGACGACAGACCGTGCGCGTCGAGTTCTTGTGCGATGCGCAAATTGCCGTAACGCTGCTGTCGCCGATGAATGAGCGACTGGGCAAAACGCTCACTGCTGAGCAAACCCGCCTGCTCCAGACTGGCGAGCAGGGCATCGATCTCTTCGGGCGCCTCGCAATGGCGCAGCAGCTTGCGCCGCAGTTCCAACGGGCTGTGCTCCCGTTGCGAGAGATAGCGCACGGCCCGCGCACGCAAAGAAGGCTGGGCGCGAGGCAAACTCATGGCAACGGACTCAGTCTTGCTCTTCCTCGGACATATCGGCCGTCATCAGCGCATTGGCCTCAGGCACGCCGAGGCTGGCGCGGACCTTGTTCTCGATCTCGCGGGCGATGTCGGGGTTGGACTTGAGAAATTCGCGCGCGTTGTCCTTGCCCTGGCCGATTTTCTCGCCGTTGTAGGCATACCAGGAGCCGGACTTCTCCACCAGTTTGGCCAGCACCCCCAGGTCAACGATTTCGCCTTCGCGCGAAATACCTTCGCCATAGAGGATGTCGAACTCCGCCTGTTTGAACGGCGGCGCCACCTTGTTCTTCACCACCTTGACGCGGGTTTCAGAGCCGACGACTTCTTCGCCCTTCTTGATGGCGCCGATGCGGCGGATGTCCAGGCGCACAGAGGAGTAGAACTTGAGCGCGTTGCCGCCGGTCGTCGTTTCGGGATTGCCGAACATCACGCCGATTTTCATGCGGATCTGGTTGATGAAAATGACCAGGCAGTTGGTGCGCTTGATGTTGGCGGTGAGCTTGCGTAGCGCCTGGCTCATCAGCCGGGCCTGCAGACCCGGCAGCGAATCGCCCATCTCGCCCTCGATTTCGGCCTTGGGCGTGAGCGCAGCCACCGAGTCGATCACGATCATGTCCACCGAGCCGGAGCGCACCAGCGCGTCGACGATTTCAAGCGCCTGCTCGCCGGTATCGGGCTGAGAAATCAGCAAATCAGGTAGTTGCACTCCGAGTTTGGAGGCGTATTGCACGTCGAGCGCATGCTCGGCATCGATGAAGGCGCAAGTGCCGCCGAGCTTCTGCATTTCGGCAATGACCTGCAGGGTGAGCGTGGTCTTGCCCGAGGACTCTGGCCCGTAGATTTCTACCACCCGGCCGCGCGGCAAGCCGCCTACGCCCAGGGCGATGTCCAGGCCCAGCGAGCCTGTGGACACCACCTGAATGTCGCGCTGCGCCTCGCCATCATCCATGCGCATGATGGTGCCCTTGCCGAACTGCTTTTCGATCTGCGACAGCGCTGCGGCAAGCGCCTTGGCTTTTTCTGGATTCACTGCGGATTTCCCCTGTTCCATGGCACGTTCCTCATGTCTGAATAGCACTGCTGCGCAATTTAGCACAGCTGTATATAAAGACAGATTTTTTCTCCTTGCGGCGCCCAAAAAAAGAGGGCCGAAGCCCCCTCTTTCCACAACTTGCAGCGTGAGCAAGCTTTTAAAAACTATAGCCCACTGCCAAGGTGTAGACCACCGGATTGAACTTGATGTTCGTCGACGCCTGGCTGGTGATGACCGAGCGATCCCGCGTGTATGAGGTGGAGGTCAGTGTGCTGCGCACATCCGAATAAGCGACGGTACTCACCAACGACCAACGCGAATTGAAGCGATAGATCAGACCAATGTGGGCGGCCCAGGTCAAATCGCTCGATAGATGGATATCGGTTGGCCCTTGCGCATGCTCAAGCGGCGGCAATGCCTTGGTGTTACGAAACCAGGTGTAGTTGACGCCCAAGCCGACGAAGGGGTCCCACTTCGCCTCTTTTCCTCGAATGTGGAAGTTGATGAAGGCCGTTGGCGAGTACACATCCAGATCGGTCACACCAACGCCACTGAGCGTGCGCCAGCCGCTGCCCTCTGCATAGGTGCGCACCGTGGGCGGATAACCCAGCGCCAGCTCGAAACTCCAGGGCCCGGGTAGGTTGCGCACGTACCCTAAACCGAGAGTCGTGGCATTGCCCTCCGCCAAATTGAGATTGGGCGGGGTGTTGTAGCCGCTCAAATTCGGCTGGCTAGGATGGTTATTGAGATAGGCAGCGCCGACGTAGATAATATTTTTCGGAAAATCATCGGCATGCGCGGTGGGCAGAAGAGCGAAGCTGGCGGCGGAAAAAATGCTGCCCAGTACAGTGCGTTGTAAGGCATTCATTGCTCGTCTCCTCGTTGTCATTGCGAAATCCAGCCAAAACCCTTCATCGCCTGCAATGTTGTGCTAGCAATGATTTTGTAACCAGCGGGTGTGGGGTGAACGGTATCGGCAAACAGCCATGTGCCCAAATTCGCCGCACTGGCGCCGGCGTCAGCATACGGGGTGTTGACGTTGCACAACAGAGAGCTCGTGGTCGTCGGGTTACACCAAGGGGTAGTCACGTTGGTGAAACCGAATTGCGCCGGATTGGTGACCTCCTGGTTGAGCAGGCTGTAGCCATCGAGCACCTTGACCGGCTGCCCCTGTAGATCGTTCAACAAACGCTGATTGAACACCTGCACCAGATTGGAAAGCAGATAGCAAGGCGCTCCCGTGTTGGTGTTGTCGCACACATAACCGGCAGGAGGCGTTTGCGGCGGCGTCAGACCGGTGTAGGGCAAACCGCGTCCGAATGGCGTCTGCGATGAGTCCGGCAAGGTGTAGACCATCACATACT
>NZ_NCKP01000035.1:0-36600 GCF_002282795.1 Thiomonas sp. 13-64-67 | reverse complement strand
GGCGCGTTCTGGCTGGAAAAATTGCTGCAAAACACCTGGAACTTCGACTGGCAGGACGTGGCCTGACGCTGTAGCTCAGATGCGGCGCTGAACCAGCAGACGATAGGCCAGCAGATAGAGGGTGACGAAACCCACGCAGCAGGCCATGAGCAGGGGGGTGTTGCCCCACCACAGCATGGCCGGGGCCACGCTGAAAGCCGCGACGGCCCAGAGATAAGGCGAGGTGGCCGCATTGCGGCGTTGCCGCGGATCAGGATGATCATCCTCGTCGAGCAGGCGGGTGAGCCGCCAGTACACCAGGTGATGCAGATGCAGCGAATCGGGCGCTGTGCCCGCGCGTTGGCGAAACTTGCGCCGCCACAGCGAATACAGCAACTCCCACACCGGGTAGGCCAGCACCATGAGGGCGAACCAGGGTGAGACGGCTGGGTTGCGCGCCACCAGCAACACGCTGAGCAGCGCCATCCAGAAGCCGAGCAGATAAGCGCCTGTATCGCCCAGGAAGATCTGGCCGCGCGGCCAGTTCCAGAACAAAAAGCCCAGCAGCGCGCCGATGGCGGTGAGGCTGAGCGCCATGATCAGCGGGTCGCTGACCTTGAACGCCACATAGCCGATGGCGCCGAAAATCATGAAGCTCACCATGCCGGCCAGGCCGTTGTAGCCGTCGATCATATTGACCGCATGCGGCAGGGCGCTGATGGCGACGAGCGCGATGAGCCAACCCAGCACCGGCCAGGCGTGTATCCATGCGTCCAGCGGCCACAGCCCCAGACGGGTGACGCTGGCCTCAAGCAGCCAGACCGCTAGCCCTGCGGCGAGCACCGTGGCCAGCGCCCGCCACAAGGGGGGCACATGGCGGCGCAAGTCTTCCACCACCCCGGCGAGCAGCACCGGCGCAATGGCGACGGCCAATCGGATTGTGACAGGCGCGCTGACATAGGTGAGGTGCATGAGCCATAGCAGGCCCACCATCAGGCCCAGCGCCAGGGCGAAGCCGCCGGTGCGCGGCGTGGGGTGGCGATGCCATTTCTGCACGCCCTGGGTCTCGTCCAGGCCGAAATGCCTGCGCCGTCCCAGCACGATGAGGGCGGCGCATCCCAGCCAGCAGAGCAGGGCGGACAGGGCGGTGGCGTGCAACATGGGGTACGGTAGACAAACGGGATAAACCGACATTGTGCCTTTGCCAGGCATCACGAATCCACATGTCCCGCGCGCCGCCTTGCCTGCGGCCGTCGCCTACACTGCGCAGTTATGTCTGCATCCTTCTCCTGGCCTTTTGAGCTGCTTATCGGTTGGCGCTATACCCGCAGCGGGCGGCGCAGTCGGCGCAACGGCTTCATCTCCTTTATTTCTGCGGTTTCCGTTGGCGGCATCGCGCTCGGGGTCGCCGCGCTGATCGTGGTCATCTCGGTGATGAACGGGTTTCAGAAAGAGGTGCGAGACCGCATGCTCAACGTCATTCCGCACATCCAGATTCTCAATGTCAATGGTCAGGCCTTGCCCGACTGGCGCGGCGTGGCGCAGCAGGTCAAAAGCAATCCGGCAGTGACCGGGGTGGCGCCCTTTGTGCAAGGTCAGGCGCTGGTGGCGCAGGGCAGTCAGTTGCAGGGCGTGCTGGTTTGGGGGGTGGAGCCGAGCGAAGAAACCCAGGTGTCGCAGATCCCCGAGCACATGGAGGCGGGCAGTCTGGCGGCGCTCAAGCCGGGCGACTTCGGCGTGGTGCTGGGCAACGAGCTGGCCAATGCGCTGGGGGTCGGCGTAGGCGACCAGATCACCATGGTGGTGCCCAGCGGCTCCATCACCCCGGCGGGCATGATTCCGCGCCTGCGCACCCTGCGGGTGGTGGGCATTTTCAATGTCGGGCACTACGAGTACGACAGCACCCTGGCGCTGGTGAATCTGCAGGACGCTTCGGCGCTGTTCCGCACCGGAGGCCCCACCGGACTGCGGGTGCAGACGCGCAATATGAATGACGCCCCACAGATTGCGCAAGACCTGCAGCGCGTACTGCCACCCGAACTCGTGGCCCAACCCTGGACCGAGCAGAACCGCACCTGGTTCGAGGCCGTGGTGATCGAGAAGCGCATGATGTTCATCATCCTCACCATGATCGTGGCGGTGGCGGCGTTCAACCTCGTCTCTACCCTGGTCATGACGGTGACCGACAAGCTGGCCGATATCGCCATTCTGCGCACGCAGGGTGCGAGCCCCGGCTCCATCATGTCCATCTTTCTGCTGCAGGGCGCGGTGACGGGGTTTCTCGGCACCTTCGCCGGTGTCGCGCTGGGTTGTCTGATTGCGTTCAACCTCGATCCCATTGTCTCGTTTCTCGAAGCCGTGCTGCACACCCAGTTCCTGCCGCGCAGCGTGTACCTGATCCACACCATGCCCAGCGATCCGCGCTTTTCAGATATCGCCACCATCACCGTGGCGTCGCTGGTGTTGTCGCTGCTGGCCACGCTTTATCCCAGTTGGAGCGCCTCGCGGGTGCAACCAGCGCAGGCTTTGCGGTATGAGTGAACATCTGCTGCTGTCCGATCTGCCCTCGACCTCACCGGCGCTTGCGCAACTGCTAGCGCAGCCCGGCTTGCCTGCAACCGCCGCTCTTTGCCGCCAGGCCGCGGTGCTGGAGCAGGAAGCCCCTCGAGAAGATGCCCAAGCCGCCTGGCTGACGCCCGCCGAGCGCTGGCTGCTGCACGCCCTGCGTCTGGAAGGCGCCGAAGCGGAGCAGGCGCCCTGGGCACGTCTGGCCGCGCTGGCCGATGGCGTGGCCGACGCTTTTCCCGCAGATCAGGCGCTGTGCCTGCTCACCCCGGCGCATCTGCGGCTGGGACGCGACAGCCTGACGCTCACCGATCCTGCCGCGCTCGATCTCAAGGCGGATGAAGCTCAGCCGCTCTT
This sequence comes from Thiomonas sp. 13-64-67, assembly GCF_002282795.1. NCBI lineage: Bacteria > Pseudomonadati > Pseudomonadota > Betaproteobacteria > Burkholderiales > Thiomonas > Thiomonas sp. 13-64-67. The sequence continues at coordinate 33,699 of NZ_NCKP01000035.1, read as the reverse complement.
CGCCGCCGTCGAGCCCTTGTTTGCCAGCGCGGGATGGACGCTGCGCCAAGTCACGCCGATGCGCTGGTACGCCGCCCACTCCAGTCTGACCGAGGTGGTGACGGCGGGCGTGGCGCGCTCTCTTGGCCGCAGCGTGGCGGCGTGGATGCCCGGCGGCCCGGCGGCCCGGCCTTGGCGGCAACTGCTCACCGAAGTGCAAATGACATGGCAGCACCATGCCGTCAACGAAGCGCGCGAACAGCGCGGCCTGCCCGACATCAATACCCTCTGGATACACGGCTGCGGCCCCCTGGCGGCCGATTGGCGCAGCCCGGTTCGCCTTGCAGAATATGCGGGAGATGGCGATGCGGTGAGCGATCCGGCCCTCGCCGCCGCGCTGCGCGGCCTGGCGCTGCGCCCGCGCAACGGGCCGCTCGACACCCTGCGTATTTTCGACGCCCGCGCGCTGCTGGCCGATGATCCCGCCGCCGGTCTGCGTCAGCTCGATGCCAGCCTTTCCGCCGCCATTGCGCAGGTGGTGCAGCAGACGGGCGGCGTGCGTCTCACCCTCGCGGGCGAGCTGCGCTGGCGCACCCTGCAGATCCGCCGTCCGCAAGTCTGGAAATTCTGGCAACGGGCCGACTTTCCCGCGCAGTTTCACGGTTTGTAGCCAAACAAGTTGTCACGTTTTGTCATTCTTATCGCACATAAAAACAACTTTGCAGGCGATGAGGGTGAGAGATGGGTTACGAACGCTGGTGGGCCGCATTCGGCCTGTTTCTGGGATTTGATGCCAGGCGCTCCCAAGCGCGATGACGTCGGCGCTGCGCTCGTCTGGGCTGCGGTGATGCGGGCTCTGCACGCCAAAACGCCAAGCCGCCAAAACGCCAAAACGCCAAAACGCCAAAACGCCAAGCCGCCAAGCCGCCAACAGGCGCCGCCGAGCGGTCTGCCGCGCGTTGGGCTGACCGCCGCTTCCACGGCCGATGCGCGCTGGCAGGGCGATGGTCGCCCTCTGGGCCGTGGCGCGCGCTTGCCCTGGTTTCCGCAGCCCGGTCGGCACCAGATCGCCCTGGTCGATGCGCGCGGCGCCGGGCTTCGCACCCGGCGCTGAACGGGGGCTGAGCAATCAGCCCCCTGCCGCAAGCTCAGAACAGTACGGCTGCCTTCTGTAGGGCGATATAGACGCCGATGAAGAAGGGAATACCGACCGCAGCCCAGGCCAGCATGCCGACCATGCCGAAGCTGCCGCGTGCCGCGTGCTCGGCGTCACCGGCGATGCGGTCTTCGTGCTTGAGGGCGCGTTCGCGGGCGAGTTCTTCTGGCGTCATGCGGTACTTGGCCGCAACAGGGCGCACCAGCAGGTTGAGGATGAAGCCCACCAGCAGCAGTCCGGCCAGGATGTAGAGCGTGCGGTCATAGACCAGGTTCTTCGCCACACCAGCGTCGATCTGGGTCTGGCGGATGGCGGCGATGAGGAAGGGCCCAGCCACACCGGCAACCGACCACGCCGTGAGCAGACGGCCGTGAATCGCGCCCACCATCTGCGTGCCGAACAAGTCGGCCAGATAGGCGGGCACAGTAGCAAAGCCGCCGCCGTACATGGTCATGATGACGCAGACCACCAGAATGAACAGGCCTGCCGCGCCGCTATGGCCCAGCGCGGGGAGGCTGGCGTAAAGCGCCACGCCCAGCGCAAAGAACACCGCATAAGTCGCCTTGCGGCCGATGTAATCAGACAGCGCGGCCCAGAACAGACGTCCACCGCTGTTGAACAGGCTGATCAAACCCACCAAGCCACCGGCTGCCGCGACCAGCGCGGCCTTCTGCGCCGCATCGAGTGCTGCGCCGCTGTCGAGGCCGATGAGACGGCCGCCGAACACGTCCTGCAGCATCGGGCTGGCCATGGCGATCACGCCGATGCCGGCCGTCACGTTCAGGCACAGAATCCACCAGACCAGCCAGAACTGCGGCGTTTTCATCGCCTTGTTCAGATGCACTTCATGGTCGGTGATCATGGCATTGCCGCCCTTGGCCTTGGGCGTCCATCCCCGCGGCTTCCAGCCAGTGGGCGGCACCCGGAAGCCGAACGCCCCCGCCGACATCACCACGAAATAGAGCACGCCCATGATGATCAGCGTCTGAGCGACGCCCAGCGTGCCCGAGGCGCTGAAATACTTCATCAGCGCCACAGCCAGCGGTGCACCGATCATCGCGCCGCCGCCAAATCCCATGATGGCAAAGCCTGTGGCCAGACCGCGACGATCCGGGAACCATTTGATGAGGGTCGAGACGGGCGTGATATAGCCCAGCCCCAGACCAATGCCTCCCAGCACGCCGGCCCCGAGAATCACCAGCCAGAGCTGATGGATGTAGACGCCGATGCCGCCGAGCACCAGGCCGCCGCCCCAGCACAGCGCGGCGATGAAACCGGCCTTGCGCGGTCCCGCATGTTCCAGCCAGGCGCCCCAGATGGCGGCCGAAATACCCAGAAAGGCGATGAATACTTCGAAGATGTGCGTCACTGACGGCACGGTCCAGTTGCAAGTCGTGGTGGTGAGATGGCCCCAGAAACCCAGCGAGCCGCATACGGCAGGATCGGTGCCCCCGAGCAGCTTGCTCATCGGCAGCCAGAACACGGAGAAGCCGTAGGCCATGCCGATACACAGGTGAATCGCAAGCGCGGCGGTAGGCACCAGCCAGCGGTTGAAATTGGGACCTGCAACCGTGCTTTCGCGGTCGAGCAGGCCCGGTTTAGAGAGGGGTGTGCTAAGAGAAGATGCCATTCATGACTCCAAGTTTGTTGTTGTTCCCCGGGATGCGGCGGCAGGAACTTTTGCCGCTGCAGGCCGCTTTATAGTCAAATTTCGTGACTTTGTTGGCAAAGTTTGTCTGACATGTTGCGTTTTGTGCATATGAAAAAAGCCGACAAGCGTCGGCTTTTGGTGGAGGTCTGCCCTCACAGGCAGACTACCCTGAAATTACTGATTGAACGCCGCGATCGTGGCCTGGTCGAGCACGCCCGATTCAGGCAGGCCGCGCGAATTCTGGAAGCGCTTGAGCTCAGCGCGGGTTCGCGGTCCCATGACGCCATCGGGCGTACCCACCGGAAAGCCCTGCGCGTTGAGCTTTTCCTGCGCCTGTTTGAGCGTCATGGTGGCGGGGGCGGTCTGCGTTGCGGCCACAGGCTGTGCGGCCGGGGTCGATCCGCCTTGCACGCCGAGCTGGCCGCCAGTGCCCAGTCCGCCTTTGACTTCCTGCGCTTTGTAGTTCTCGACGGCCTTGACGACACCGTTATACGAATCCATGAACGCCGCCACGATGACTTTGCCCTGCGCCGTGTTGGCATAACCGCCACCGATGCCGCCCGCTGCGCCGCCAAACAAGCCGCCAATGGCGCCAAAATCCCAATTTTTCGCACTACCCTCGGCAGCAGCAAGCTGCACGCCTGAACGGTTGTCCACCAGCGTGAGCAGGGTGCTGGCTTCCTTGGCGCTGACGCTGCCACCCACAATGGCCCCAACCGGGCCGAGCAGACCACCCACTAATCCGCCAATGCCGCCAGCGTTATTGTTCGAGAAGGTGATGGACGGGCTCAGGGTGTAGTCCGCCGAAACCATTTGCCCCTTGCCGAAGTTCGAGTTCTGCCGCAACTCGCCCGATTGGGCCAGCGCGCGCTCTTGCATCATGTTATTCATGGCGCGGCCACGATCGACCACCACAAAGCAGTTCGACTGCTGGATCATGAGCTTGAGCACCGGCGTGGTCGGGCCGAGTTGGTATTGGCTGGTGAGAATGCCGTACCAAGGTGTATTGGTGTCTTCCACCACGGCAATCGTGCCCAGCGGCGCGTTGCAGCGAGCGAGTTTGCTGTTCGCGTTCTGGCTGTTGGCGCCGCCAGCCGATCCTGTGGCTTCGGTTTTTGCAGCTTTTGATCCCATGTCCATGCTGGAACATGCGGCGAGGGAAAGGACCGCAGCTAGGGCTGTCAGGCGCTTGAATGGATGCATCATTGATCTGGACTCCAAGTTGTTATCGATGAAAAAGCGGGCCTGCCCGACTATCAGACGGCGCAGCCGCCAGATACTAGAAGTTTTTTATGGTGTTTTTCGGTCATAAACGCCTTCTGAGTGCGCAATCTTGACGAATTGTGGCTTTTTAAGCATTTTGCTAGGCCGATATGCAAGGTTTGAGCCTGAAGCGACGCTATCGCATGAACGATGCGCATCAGGTTTCGGTGTCGCGCGCACAATAGAGGTTTAGCCGTCTTCAAGGCCCACAATCCATGACTTCACAACAAATCTCCCCCTTTGCCGAACTCGGCTTGCCCGAACCGTTGCTGCAAGCCCTGCGCGATGTGGGATATGAAACCCCGTCGCCTATTCAGGCGGCCACCATTCCGCCGCTACTGGCCGGGCGCGACGTGCTCGGGCAGGCGCAGACCGGCACGGGCAAGACGGCAGCGTTTGCCCTGCCCATCCTGGCCAAGATCGATTGCAATGCACGCCACACCCAGGCGCTGGTGCTGGCGCCCACGCGCGAGCTGGCCATTCAGGTGGCCGAAGCCTTTGCGCGCTATGCCACCCATCTGCCGGGTTTCAATGTGCTGCCGATCTATGGCGGGCAAAGCTACGTGCCGCAGCTCGCCTCGCTCAAGCGGGGCGCGCATGTCGTGGTGGGCACCCCGGGGCGCATCATCGATCATCTGGAGCGCGGCACGCTCAAGCTCGACCAGCTCGCGCACATGGTGCTCGACGAGGCGGATGAGATGCTGCGCATGGGCTTCATCGACGATGTCGAGTCCATCCTGAAAAAGACCCCGCCGCAGCGTCAGGTGGCGCTGTTTTCGGCCACCATGCCCTCGGCCATCCGCCGAATTGCACAAACCTATTTACGCGATCCGCAGGAGATCACCATCAAGGCGGCCACGACCACCGCCACGCACATTCAGCAGCGCTACTGGATGGTCAGCGGTCTGCACAAGCTCGACGCGCTCACCCGCATTCTGGAGGTCGAGCCGTTCGAAGGCATGATCATCTTCGCCCGCACCAAGCAGGCCACCGAGGAGTTGGCCGAGAAGCTGGCAGCGCGTGGATTCACCGCAGCGGCGCTCAATGGCGACGTGCCGCAGGCGCTGCGCGAGCGCATGGTGCAGCGGCTCAAGGACGGGCAGCTCGACATCCTCGTGGCCACCGATGTGGCGGCGCGCGGGCTGGATGTGGAGCGCATCAGCCATGTGGTGAACTACGACATTCCGACGGATACCGAAAGCTACGTACACCGCATCGGCCGCACCGGTCGTGCGGGGCGCAGCGGCGACGCCATTCTGTTCGTTACCCCGCGCGAGCGGCATTTGCTGCGCGCCATCGAGCGGGCCACGCGCCAGCCCATCACGCAGATGCAGTTGCCCAGCACCGAAGCGGTGAATGACAGCCGCATCAGCCGCTTCATGGAGCGCATCACCGAGGCACGCGAGCAGGAAGGGTTGGAGGATTACCAGCGTCTGGTCGAGCGTTACGAGCAGGAGTTCGACATTCCGGCCATCGAGATTGCCGCCGCGCTGGCACGTATGGTGCAAGGCAACAAGCCGCTGCTCATGCGCCCGGGCAGTGAACCGACCTACAACGCTGATACCCGCGAGGAGAGCCGCGCGCCACGCCGCGAGCGCGAACCGCGTGAGGGCCGCGAACCGCGCGCGCCACGCCCAGCGCGGGCCACACGCGAGGAGGCCCCTGCGGCGCGTGCGCCGCGTGAGCGCGCCAAGCCCCGCGATCTCGACGATTTCACCCAAACCCTGATGCAGGCGCGTGAAGCGGCCGATGCGGCGCCGCATTCGGCGCCGCGCGAGGTCGCGTCGGCCGAACATCCGGCGCACAGCGAGCGCACCGCGCGAGGCCCGCATACCGCCAGCGATGTGCGCTTCGAGACCTACCGGGTGGAAGTCGGACGCGATCATGGCGTGGAAGTGCGCAATCTGGTCGGCGCCATCGCCAACGAGGCCGGGCTTGAAAACAAGCACATCGGCAATATCGCCATTCGCGGCGACCACAGCTTTGTCGAGCTGCCCGAAGGCATGCCCAAAGATGTGTTCCGCACCCTGCAAAAAACCTGGGTGAGTGGGCGTCAACTGCAGCTCACCAAAGCCGAGCCGGTGCGCGATACCGCCCGGGAACGTCCGGCGACCCGAGCGCCCGCGCGACGTTTCGATTCGGGCGACGCGTCGCCCGCGCCCAAGCGCCGCGCCGCGCCGATGCCCGGTGGCAAGTCGTTCAAGCGCAAGCCTTGACGCGGCGGGACGAAGCAGGGGTCTGAAAGCGCGGCGTCGGCAAAACGGATGCTCAACCGACTCTGGCTCGGCTTCTTTCTGGTGGCCGCCGTTGCGGCTCTGACGCGCTGGGCACTGGGCGATGCGGCGGTATTCGCCGCGATCACCGACAGCCTGTTCGCCATGGCCAAGCTCTCGGTCGAGGTGATGGTGCTGCTGTTCGGCACGCTCACCTTGTGGCTGGGGCTGCTGCGCATCGCCGAGCGCGCGGGGCTGGTTGAGGTGTTGGCGCGGGCGCTGGGCCCGCTGTTCCGGCGGCTGATGCCGGAAGTGCCGCAAGGCCATCCGGCCATCGGCCTGATCACCCTGAACTTCGCCGCCAATGTGCTGGGACTGGACAACGCCGCCACGCCCATCGGCCTGCGCGCCATGCGCGAGTTGCAAACGCTCAACCCCAGTCAGGACACGGCGAGCAATGCGCAAATCCTGTTCCTGGTGCTCAATGCCTCGTCGCTGACGCTGCTGCCAGTGAGCATTTTCATGTACCGCGCGCAGCAGGGTGCGCCCGACCCGACGCTGGTGTTTCTGCCCATTCTCATTGCCACCAGCGCGTCCACGCTGACGGGGCTGCTCAGCGTGGCGTGGATGCAGCGGCTAAAACTCTGGGACCCGGTGGCGCTGGCCTATCTAGGCGGCGGCGCGCTGCTGCTGGGCGCGCTGCTCGCGGGGCTGGCGACGCTCAGCGCGGCGGCGCTGGCCAGCGTTTCGGCGCTGGTTGGCAACCTGGTGTTGTTCGGCGTCATCCTCGCCTTCCTGCTGGCGGGCGCGATCAAACGGGTGCCGGTGTACGAGGCCTTCATCGAAGGCGCCAAGGACGGCTTTGGCGTGGCGCGCGACCTGTTGCCCTATCTGGTGGCCATGCTGTGCGCGGTGGGGGTGTTGCGCGCCTCGGGCGCGCTGGGCTATGCGCTGGAGGGCATCCGCTGGGTGGTGCACGCGCTGGGCATGAACACCGACTTCGTCGCGGCGTTGCCCACGGCGCTGGTCAAGCCGTTTTCCGGCAGCGCCGCGCGCGCCATGCTGATCGAGACCATGCAGCATTACGGCGTGGACAGCTACCCGGCGCTGCTGGCCGCGACGATGCAGGGCAGCACCGAGACGACGTTCTACGTGGTGGCGGTGTACTTCGGCGCGGTGGGCATCAAACGCGTGCGCCACACCGTGGGTTGCGCACTGGCGGCCGATCTGGCCGGAGTGGTGGCCTCGATCGCGGTGTGCGCGTGGTTCTTCGCGCCGCATTGAGCGCTTGCAGCGCTACCGTCCGAGTTGGCGCAGCAGGTTGATGGCCTTGGGCTCGCCATGTTTGGCGACCAGTGCAGCCTTGATTTCCGGGAGCAAAGCGAGCAACTGGTCGGGCGTCTGGCATTGCTCGATTCTGAGTTGCAGTCCGTAGGCCTTGATCATGCCCAGATGGCTGCTCACCAGGCCGTTGATTTGCTCGTAAAGACTGGAAAAGTCGGCAGTGGTGTTGACCTTTGCGGACTGCACGTCGAGGGGCTCCAGCGCCAGTTCGGAGGGCAGTTCATCGTCATCGTGCAGAAATGAGTCAGCCTCCTCCTCAACTTTGGGTGCTGCGATCAGTTCGAGGGCGAGCAGTTGCTCCAGCGCGTCTTCGGGAGCGGAGATGGCCTGCATCAACTCCCGCAGGGTTTGCACGTTGCGTTTGCCGTCCACCAGAAGCAGCACATTGCGCAACACACGCGATTGCAGAACCGCCCGCTTGGCGATCTCGTCCTGGCCCTTTTCGGTTTTGAATAACACGCTGTCTTGGCGCATGGCGGCGTCCTTCAGGCGAATACGAAACTACGCGGACTATATAGGGCTTGGCGTCGATTCGGTCGCCTGCGGCAGGCAGACTCAGTGCAGCAGATCGAACAAGGTGCGCGCTACCACTTTGGTCGCGCGGCGCAGGTCTTCGAGCACGATGTGTTCGTCGGCGCGCTTGGCATTGCTCTCGCGCACGGTGCGCGGGCCCGCGCCGTAGATCACGGCGGGAATGCCGTGTTCGGCGTAAAGCCGCACATCGGTGTAGAGCGGGGTGCCGATCACCGGGACGGGTTCGCCGAACAGGGTTTGCGCATGACGCTGCAGCGGCGTGGCCAGGCGCTCGAATCCGGGAATGGGTTTGAGCGCACGCGCCAGCAGCATGCGGCGAATGTCCACGGTGATGCCGGGAACCGTGGCGGCGGCCTGTTCGATCACGCGCCGCAACTCGGCTTCGACCATGGCCGGGTCTTCTTCGGGAATCATGCGGCGGTCAAGCTTGAGCACCACCTTGCCCGGCACCACGTTGGTGTTGGTGCCGCCTTCGATCAGCCCGACGTTGAGATACGGGTGGTCGATGCCTTGCACCTGCGAATGCATCTTGCGGTAGATCGCGTTCTGGGCATAGAGGGCGTTCAGAATGGCCACGGCGCCCTGCAGTGCGTCCACGCCGGTATGCGGAATGGCGGCGTGCGCCATGACGCCGTGCACCGTCACTTCGAGTTGCAGGCAGCCGTTGTGGGCGTTAACCACCTGATAGCTGAAACCGGCGGCGATTTCCAGGTCGGGCTTGGTGAGACCATGCTCCAGCAGCCAGCCGGGGCCGAGGGTGCCGCCGAATTCTTCGTCGTAAGTGAAGTGCAGTTCGACGCCGCCCTTGAGCGGCACGCCCAGCGCTTCAAGGGCGCGCACGGCGAAGGTGTAGGTGGTGAATTCGCATTTGCTTACGGCGGCGGCGCGGCCGTAGAGCTTGCCGTCTTCGATCTCGCCGCCGTAGGGGTCGTGCGTCCAGCCTTCGCCCGGCGGCACCACGTCGCCGTGGGCGTTGAGCGCGATGACCGGGCCGCCCGCGCCATAGCTGCGCCGCACGATGAGGTTGGTGATGGACTCCAGGCCCTGCTCTTTGCAGGCTTCGGCGGGAATGGCGATTTTTTCGGCCGTTAGGCCGAAGTTGGCCAGCAGCTCGGCGGTGCGTTCGGCGTGCGGGGCGTTGTTGCCCGGTGGGGTGTCGGTGGGCACGCGCACCAGTTCCTGCAGCATGCGGGTCTGTTCGTCGAAGTGGGTATCGACCCATCGGTCGAGGGCGGCGTAGGTCGGTGAGTCGCGAGTGGTGTCGGTCATGATGCGGCGAGGGTGTCGAGGAGATGTTGGAAGGCGGCGCAGGCGAGGTCGAGATCGTCGGCCGTGCTGGATTCGAGCGGGTTGTGGCTGATGCCGGCGTTTTCGCCGCGCACGAACAGCATGGCCTGCGGCATGACGGTGTGCAGCATCATGGCGTCGTGTCCGGCGCCGCTGGGCAGGTGATGCAGCGGTAGGCCGAGCGCGGCGACTGCGCGTTCCCAGCGTTGTTGCAGTGCCGGGTCGCTGGTGGCGGCCTGCTCGCGCATGGTTTGTTCGAGGGTGAAGCGCAGCTTGCGGCGGGCGCAAATGGCGGCCAGCTCGGTGCGGGTGTCGGCCAGCACGGCGTCGCGCTGGGCATTGTTGGGCGCGCGGATGTCGAGGCTGAAGCGGCAGCGCCCGGGCACCACATTGATCGACCCGCCGGGCACTTCAAGCAGCCCGACGGTGCCGACGCTATCGCCATCGGCGGCGGCGCGGCGCTCAAGAAACAGCGCCAGTTCGGCGGCGGCGCAGGCGGCATCGCGGCGCGCGTTCATCGGCGTGGTGCCGGCGTGGCTGGCCATGCCGATGATCTCGCCGACGCAGCGTACGCTGGCGTTGATCGAGGTGACGATGCCCAGCGGCAGGTCGAGCGCATTGAGCACCGGGCCCTGTTCGATATGCACTTCGACGAAGCCGAGGTAACGCGCCGGATTGCGGCGCAGCGCTGCAATGGCGGGCAAGTCTGCGGGTAGCCCGGCGTGTCGCATGGCGTCGCGCATGGAGATGCCGTCGCGGTCTTGCTGGTCGAGCCAGGCCGCCTTGAACGCGCCAGTGAGCGCGCCCGAGCCGAGGAAGGTGGCCTTGTAGCGCTGGCCTTCTTCTTCGGCGAAGGCCACGACTTCGAGGCCGAAGGGTAGGCGCCGACCCGCGCGGTGCATGGCGCGCACGCAGGCCATGGGAATGAAGTGGCCGATGCGGCCGTCGTACTTGCCGGCGTTGCGCACGCTGTCGTAATGGCTGCCGGTAAGCAGGCGCGGGGCTGCGGGGTCGCTGCCTTGGTAGACGCCGACCACATTGCCCACGGCGTCGATGTCCACCGTATCGAAACCGCATTCGCGCATGGTGGCGGCAATCTCGGCGGCCGCGGCGCGGTGCGCGTCGGTGAGGTAGGTGGTGGTGAGTTCGCCGCGTTCTTTCCACGCCGGTTCGCTGTGCGTGGCGAGGTGTTCACACCAGTCCCACACGCGGTTGCCTTGTTCCGGCACGAAGCCGAATTTATCGTTCAGTCGCAATTCAGCAATGCGGTGGATCTGGCGCAGGGCTTCGGCAAACTCGATGTCCGGCGGGGTGTCGGTGCGGCGCTCCAGCGTGGCGATGATCTGTGCCCGGCTCAGCCCGGCGCCGCGCGGACCGCGCACTGCGAGGATGAAGGGCCAGCCAAAGCGCGCGGTGTATTCGGCGTTGAGCGCGTTGATGCGGGCGAACTCTTCGGGGGTGCAGTGCGACAGGCCGGCGCGCGATTGTTCATCCGTGGATTCGGCTGTGAGCTGGCCCGCTACGGCCGCCTTGCCCGCCAGCTCCGGGTGAGCGCGAATCAGCCCGAGCTGTTCATCGCGGCTGGCCTGGCGCACCGTCTGCACCAGCGCCGCCTTGAGAGCGGCCAGGGTGGCAAAGGGGCGGGCCACCCAGGTGCGCGCGGCAATCCAGGGCGAGTGTTCATAGACGCCGTCGAGCAGGTCGGTGAAAGTCGGCGCCGACGCGGCGTTGAGTTCAGCCAGAGTGGGCATGATCACTCCCAGACAAAAGCGGTGGCCGCATCGAAGGGATGCTCGGCCTGCCAGTGACGCGCAATGTCGATACGGCGCGCGATCCACACCCGGTCGTGGCGCTGCACATGGTCGAGAAAGCGCTGCAGCGCGCGGATGCGGCCGGGCCTGCCGAGCAGGCGCGCGTGCATGCCGATGCTGAGCATTTTCGGCTGATCTTCACCTTCGGCGTAGAGCGCGTCGAAACTGTCGCGCAGGTAGATGTAGAAGTCTTCGGCCTGTGCAAAGCCCTGGGGCAGAGCGAAGCGCATGTCGTTGTTGTCCAGGGTGTAGGGCACGACCAGATGGGGCGCAAGGCTGCCGTCGGTCTTGCGCACCTGCAGCCAGAACGGCAGGTCGTCGCCGTAATAGTCGCTGTCGTAGGCGAAGCCGCCGAAGTCGGCCACCAGGCGGCGGGTGTTGGGGCTGTCGCGGCCGGTGTACCAGCCCAGAGGACGCACGCCGCAGACGGCTTCAATCGCCTCCATGCCCAGCCGCATGTGCTCGCGCTCGGTGGCTTCGTCGAGGTTTTGATAATGAATCCAGCGCCAGCCGTGACAGGCGATTTCATGACCGAGTTCCACGCAGGCGCGGGCTAGGTCGGGTGTACGTTGCAAGGCCATGCCCACGCCGAAGACCGTGAGCGGCAAGCCGCGGCGCTCGAACTCGCGCAGGATGCGCCACACGCCGGCGCGCGAGCCGTATTCATAAATGCTCTCCATGCTGAGGTGCCGCGCCGGGTAGGCGGCGGGATTGAACAGTTCGGAGAGGAACTGCTCGCTGCCCGCGTCGCCATGCAGCACGCAGTTCTCGCCGCCCTCTTCGACATTGAGCACGAACTGCAGCGCCACGCGGGCCTTGCCCGGCCAGTTGGCCTGAGGCGGGTTGCGACCGTAGCCGACGAGGTCGCGGGGATAGGGTGGGATGGACATATTTAACTTTCAGGCCGCGTAGCTGCCCAACGCCTGCGCGAGATCGACGCTGCTGGTTCTCGGGTGATAGAGCAGACTGTTTTCGGTGGCCAGAAGATGGGCCTCCATCAAAGCCTTGGCTTTGGCAACGTCGCGTGCTTCCAGGGCTTTTAGGATGTCGACGTGTTCGTCTGACGAATGCTGCGCCGCGCGCGACGACTGGTACATGAGCGTGATAAGGGCGCAACGCGAGATCAGTTCCGACAGAATCTGCGCCAGCACATGGTTGCCGATGCGCTCGGCCATCAGCACATGAAAATCGCCCAAGAGCCGCGTGCGACCCGTCACATCCACACGGCCGACCACGGCCTGCTCCCGCTTAAGGTGGGCACGCAGGGCGCGGAAATCGCTCGCCACGGCCTTTTCGCAAAACTCCTCGACCAGATGCTGTTCGAGCATTCGTCGCACCGCGAACACCTGCTGCGCTTCCTCGACTGAAGGTTGCGAGACAAAGGCGCCCCGGGCGGGCTCCAGCGTGACCAAATGATCGCGCGCGAGCTGGAACAAGGCTTGCCGCACGATGGTGCGCGACACCCCGTAGATCGCCGCAATCTTTTGCTCGGTGAGCTTGGCGCCGGGCGCCAGACGGTGTTCGATGATGGCTGCGGTGATGGCTGCGACGATGGTCTGCGTCGAGTCAGGCAGCGGGCTTTCGGCAGCGGCCACCGCACTCACGATCGTTCCAGCTGGGGTTTGTTGGGCCTTGGAGGTTTTTTTGCGGCTTGCTGTCATGGTTTCACTCCTTGCGATGTTTTCCGGGACGGTGTTTGCTGTCTCCAGGGCGTGTTCACTTGCAGCGTTGGCATTGTTGTGATTCCGTTTGACATGCAATAGCATACAACTTAAATTTCGATTGTATGCAAAAAATGTAGACCGAAATCAACGAATGGATCGATGACCACAATGGGCGCCTTGACCACACACATTCTCGACACCGCGCATGGACGGCCAGCCGCTGCCGTGCAGATCGATCTGTACGCCGAGCAAGGCGCAGAGTGGGTGCTGTTGCGTTCCGTGCAGACCAATACCGACGGTCGTTGCGATGCGCCGCTGTTGCAAGGCGCCGATTTGCAGCCCGGAAGATACCGGCTGGTGTTCCAGATCGGCGCCTATTTCAGGGCGCTCGGGCTGACCCTGCCGCAGCAGCCCTTTCTCGATCAGATTCCCCTGGAGTTCGGCGTGGCCGATGCGCAGCAGCACTATCACGTGCCCTTGCTGGTGTCGCCCTGGAGTTATTCGACTTATCGCGGCAGTTGAGACAGCTTGCCGCTTGAACCAGGATCGCCGCAGCGCGGTGCGCCATTGCAGATGGCACGCGATCCGACAGACTTTCGCAGAGCCTGCCGTGGCGGAAGTCGACTTCATATGACCCTTTAGGAGACGTCATGATGAGCGACTTGATGACCACCATCCTGCCCTACGCCATGAACTGGGCCGATCTGCTGCTGCGTTGGCTGCACGTCATTGTGGCGATTGCCTGGATTGGTTCTTCGTTTTATTTCGTCTGGCTCGACAACAGCCTGGAGAAGCCCACCGACCCGGAGTTGAAGGTCAGGGGAGTGGATGGGGAACTGTGGGCGGTGCATGGCGGGGGCTTCTACAACCCGCAGAAATACAGGGTCGCGCCGAAGAACCTGCCGCAGCATCTGCACTGGTTTTATTGGGAGAGCTATTCCACCTGGCTGTCGGGGTTTGCTCTGCTCTGCGTGCTGTACTTCTATCACGCCGGCATTTTCATCGTCGATCCGCGGGTGTTTGCCTGGAGTTCGCCGGGGTACGCGGTGGCGGCCATGCTGGGCTTTCTCGTCGTCGGCTGGTTGGTCTATGACGGCATCTGCCGCGTGTTCGGCCAAGGCAAGAAGGGCGACCTCACCGTGGGCATTCTGGTTGCGGTGTATGTGCTCATTGCGGCCTGGCTGGCCTGCCATTTGTTTGCCGGGCGGGCGGCGTTTCTGATCATCGGCGCCATGCTCGGTTCCTCGATGAGTGCCAATGTGTTTTTCTGGATCATCCCCGGTCAGCGCCGGGTAGTGGCGGCCATGCGCGCTGGCCAAACGCCCGACCCGATGGATGGCAAGCGCGGCAAGCAGCGCAGCGTGCACAACACCTACTTCACCCTGCCGGTGCTGTTCGCCATGCTGTCCAACCATTACAGCTTCGTGTATGACGCGCCGAACAACTGGCTGGTGCTGGTGCTGATGATGTTGGCCGGCGCGCTTATCCGCCAGTTCTTCGTGCTCAAACACAAAGGCGCCTGGAAGTGGCAATACTGGATCGTGGGTGGCGGCCTCATTCTGGCCGTGGCGGTGGCGCTCGCGCCCAAGCCGCAGCCCTCGTTCGCAAACGCGAAACCGATCACGTTCGCGCAGGTGCAGCACATCGTGCAGGAGCGCTGCCTGTTGTGCCACTCCGGTGCAGCGGCCAGCAAAGGGGTGCGTCTGGATTCGGCGCCAGACATCGTCAGCCACGAGCAGGCGATTTATCAGCAGGTGGTGGTGCTCAAGGCCATGCCGCTGAACAACGCTACGCAGATGACCGATCTGGAGCGCGCCGAAATCGGGCAGTGGATCAAAGACGGCGCCAAGCCCTGATCGCTGGATGCGCATGGGACATACGCCCCGCCCAGGCGCCTGTCTGACTTGGCAAGCCTGCGAGGCAAAAAGGCAGTGCGCAGCGCTCTTGCCAGACCGGTCTGTTATGGTTCCCAGCCGATCAATCCATGACGTGAAACCCGCATGCACCTTCTCGTTCTCGACGTTGGCAATACCCGGCTGAAATGGGGTCTGTATTCGCAAGCGCAACGCAACGCGGAGTTGCTCGCCGGTGGGGCCATGCTGCTGGAAGAGGTCGATCAACTCAGCCGTGTGCTGACCAAGCAACCGCGCGCCGAGCGGGTGATCGGTTGTGCCGTGGCCGGTGCGGTGGTTACCGCGCGGGTGTGTGCCGAGCTTGATGCGCTTGGGCTGCGCTGCAACTGGATCAGCGCGCAGGCCGCGCAATGCGGGCTGCGCAACAGCTATGCCGTGCCCTCATTGCTGGGTGCGGATCGATGGGCGGCGCAACTGGGCGCACGCCAGCGCGTGCCCGATCAGGCGGCGATGGTCATCAGCGTGGGGACGGCCGTCACCGTCGATTGCCTCAGCCGCGAAGGGGTGTTCATCGGCGGCATCATCCTGCCCGGCTTTGGGTTGATGCTCAAGGCGCTGGAGATGGGCACGGCTGGGCTGCGCGTGCCCGAAGGTGACATCGCGGAATTTCCCACCAATACCAGCGATGCCTTGATGACTGGTGGCGCCTTGGCCATTGCGGGCGCGGCGCGGCAGATGCATGCCCGTCTGCAAGCGCGGGAAGCGGGCGAGGTGGTTGTGCTGCTGACCGGCGGCGCGGCGCCCAAGCTGCGCGACGCCCTGGGGCTGCCGCATCAGCATGTCGAACATCTGGTGTTCGAAGGCTTGCTGTGCATTGCGGGGAACGCGCAGCCGCAGACGGATCAAAGCACGTAGCGCGACAGATCTTCGTCGCGGGCGATGTCGCCCAGACGTTCGTTGACCATCGCCGCATCGACTTTCACGGTGCTGTGCTGCGCGCCATCGGCGTGAAACGACACCTCTTCGAGCAGCCGCTCCATCACCGTGTGCAGCCGCCGCGCGCCGATGTTCTCGGTCTTTTCGTTCACTTGAAACGCCACTTCTGCCATGCGGCGAATACCGTCGGCGGTGAACTCGACTTGCACGCCGTCGGTGGCGAGCAACGCGGCGTACTGCTTGGTGAGGCTGGCATCGGTACTGGTGAGAATGGCCTCGAAATCCGCGACCGAGAGCGACTCCAGTTCCACCCGGATGGGAAAGCGCCCCTGTAGCTCGGGAATCAGGTCGGAAGGCTTGGCGACGTGAAACGCCCCGCTGGCGATGAACAGAATGTGATCGGTGCGCACCATGCCGTATTTGGTGCTGACCGTGGTGCCTTCCACCAGCGGCAGCAGATCGCGCTGCACGCCCTGGCGCGACACATCGGCGCCCTGGGTGTCGCTGCGCGAGGCGACCTTGTCGATCTCGTCGAGGAACACAATGCCGTTCTGCTCCACCGCGCGCAGCGCGCCGGCCTTGATCTCGTCTTCGTTCACCAGTTTGGCGGCCTCTTCGTCGATCAGCAGCTTCTGCGCTTCGCGCACCGTCACCTTGCGCGTCTTGCGGCGCGTTTGGCCCAGATTGGCGAACATTGAGCGGCGCTTGCGCAGCATTTGGCGCGTGGGATTGGTCTCGGTGACCGATGGGGTATGCCCGCTGGAGTCCGCCGGCGCGGGCAGCAGCACGTCGAGAATGCGGTCTTCCGCGCGGTCTTCGGCGCGGGTGCGCTGCTGGCGCATGGCGGTTTCGCGCGCCAGCTTCACCGCGGCCTCCATCAGGTCGCGGATGATGGTGTCCACATCGCGTCCGACGTAGCCCACTTCGGTGAACTTGGTGGCCTCGACCTTGATGAACGGCGCATCGGCCAGCTTGGCCAGACGGCGCGCAATCTCTGTTTTGCCCACGCCGGTGGGGCCGATCATCAGAATGTTTTTTGGGGTGATTTCGTGCCGCAACGGCTCGGCGACCTGCTGACGGCGCCAGCGGTTGCGCAGGGCGATGGCCACTGCCTGCTTGGCCTTGGCCTGGCCGATGACAAAGCGGTCGAGCTCGGAGACGATTTCTCGGGGAGTCATATTCATGGTCTTACTCACCCAGGGTTTCGATGGTGTGCGACTGGTTGGTGTAGATGCAGATGTCGCCCGCAATCTTCAGCGATTGGGCGACGATCTCGCGCGGGCTGAGCGCGGTGTGTTCCAGCAGGGCGCGGGCGGCCGACTGGGCGTAGGCCCCGCCGGAGCCAATGGCGACGATGCCGTATTCGGGTTCGAGCACATCACCATTGCCGGTGATGATGAGCGAGTGCTCGGCATCGGCTACCGAGAGCATGGCCTCCAGGCGGCGCAGCATGCGGTCGGTGCGCCAGTCCTTGGCCAGTTCGACCGCGCTGCGCAACAACTGTCCCTGGTGCTTCTCCAGCTTGGCCTCGAAGCGCTCGAACAGCGTAAAGGCATCGGCCGTTCCCCCGGCGAAGCCAGCCAGAATCTGGTTGTTGTAGAGCCTGCGCACTTTGCGCGCAGTGGATTTGACGACGATATTGCCAAGCGTCACTTGCCCGTCGCCGCCCAGGGCCACGGTAGCGCCGCGGCGCACGCTGAGGATGGTGGTGCCGTGATATTGATCCATGCCGGGATGTAAGGGTGGGAGTAGAAAACTCAAGAGGCGGCAGTGTGGCAACCCGGCAGTGCAAGCGCCGCTTTGCCGCAGCCGGACGGCGCCGAGCAGAACCTCAGTCGCGACGCAGCTGAATGAGGGCGTGCTCGTGCAGGCCGAGGATGCTGAACAGACCGGCGATCAGCCGGTGTACGCCGGTGAACTGCAGGGTCTTGCCCTGATCGTGTTGCATCATGGCCCAGTTGAGCAGGGCGCCTGCGCTCGAAAAATCGATACGGCGCAACTGACGCAGGGAAATGCTCATCTGTTCATGCGCTTTGGCCGCCTGCTCAAGCGGGTTCAGAAAGTCGCTTGAACTGCCGAGAATCTCGCCGCTGAGATGCAACTGTGCCGAGCGCGAGCCGCCATTGCCCAAAACGGAATTCGGGCTGATCCCCGAGTTCTGAAATGCAACTGGCTGTGTGGATGCCTCAGGCGCCGCGTTGCCGTCCACGCCGACGAGCTCGACTCTGGCGCGGCTGGCTTCCCAGGTCGGAGGCGAGATTTCGTAGGTCACGCAGTAGTCGAGCGCGATGGCGTCGAAATCGTCCTGCTGGTTGACCAAGCGCAGCAACTCCAGACGTAAGGCCCACCATAGCGGATCGGCCTCGCGCTGCATGGCGGGCGCCTGCGCTTGGCACAGGGACAGCAGGGTATTCGCGCCGTTCAGGGTGACGGTGCAGGCGGTGCTGTTGATCTTTTTCAGCGACTCAACCAGTGCGGACAAGGCGGTTGGCGTGATGGTGCGCACCTCCTCGAAGCTCAATTCAAGCGCCGACGGCGCATTGAGCAGCAGCTTGCGCAAACGCTCGGTTTGGACGGCATCGACCGATGCAGAAAAAACCAGCGAGGGCTTGAAGTGGTTTGACGCTGGCGCGGGCGCCGCAGCGGGCGCAGGTAGGCCGTCTTCGGCCATCGGCGCCGAGGTCTGGAAGCGGCTGACGAAATCGGTCACCAGGGCTTCGAACTTGTCGATCTGCCCCGAGGCGCGGAACAGGTCAAACAGCGCCAGCCAGAGCTCTTTCTCGGAATCCAGATCCTGCGAGTTGGAAATCGCGTCGCGCAAGGCCGACTCGGCGGCGACATCATCGCCATTGGCGAAGTCCATCACCGCCTGATCGAACAAGGGATTGGAGCTCAAAGCCTCGTGCACTTCCACGGCGAAGAAGGCGCTGGGCATGAAGTCATTGCTCGATCGCAGCCAACTGTCGCCCGAGGGCGCCGAGGTGTGCGGCGGTAAAGCGTCGGCGCTCAGGCGGGTGGCTGCCGCCAGCGTAGGCTGCTCGTCGAACGACACGGCAGCCGGTTGCGACTTGCGCACCTGCGCTGGCGGCGCGCTGGGCACGAAGGGGACGGTGGGGGCGTAGCCAACAGGCGGCAGCGTAGGCGGCTCACCCGGCGCCGTGGTCGGGCCGGACTGCGACGGCACACCGGTCGCGGGTTGCGTTGTCAGACCGCCCGGCTTGGTGATCAGAGTGGTATCGGCATAGGCCGTATCCACCTTGAAGTGCATCGTTCCAGTCGTCTGCGACTCGGGCGATAGCGTCCCCGCCGAGAGGGATGGGGGCGCGAAGGTGAGTGGCGGTTTGGCCTGTGATGGCTGGTGGCTTTGGGGGGGCAGACTTTGGGGAAGAGATCGGGTCGTGGGCGCAGGCATCTGCCGCGTGACCGGCGCGCGACTGCGGGTTGCAGCAGAGGCGTGGTCACCCGCCATCGATTTTTCGATCTCGTTGATTTTTCGCAGGGTTTCGTCCCGGTCGTGCACCGGGGTGGGCTGGGACGTCAGATCCGGAACATTGGTCTGCAGGCTGTCATCCATGCCCAGATCGGTGGCCTCGCGCCTGCGTAGCTTGCGCAGGCCGTCGAGTTCGCGCTTGCGGATGAAATCGTCCTGACGCTTCTGGTCCTCGCGGGCCTTGACCCGGGCGAGGTTTTCATGCTCTTGAAGGGCCTGTTCGTCGGTTAGCGACCAGTCGCGGGTCGGGTTCTTGACAAAAGAACCCACTCGCTTCCAGAAACCGCCTGAATCAGAACTGCTCATGCCTGAGTTGCCCGCAAATCGCGCCTGCCGCAGGGAGGCGACAGGTCTTCAATCAATCGTTGAACATTTTCTGCTTGAGCTCGCGGCGTTGCTGCGCTTCGAGCGACAGGGTGGCCGTCGGCCGGGCCAGCAGACGGCCGATGCCAATGGGCTCGCCTGTTTCTTCGCACCAGCCATATTCGCCGCTTTCGATACGCTGCAGCGACTGGTCAATTTTTTTCAGCAGCTTGCGCTCACGGTCTCGGGTGCGCAACTCCAGCGCGTGCTCTTCTTCAATCGTGGCGCGATCGGCCGGGTCGGGGACCAGCAGCGTGTCTTCGCGCAGATGCTCGGTAGTTTCGCCCGCGCTCTTGATCAGATCGTCGCGCATGGTGCTGAGCAGACGCTTGAAGTAGTCGAGCTGGACTTCGTTCATGTATTCCGACTCGGGCATGGCCAGCAATTCTTGCTCGGTCAGTTCGGAGGCAGACTTGTGCTTCCAGGCATTGGCATGCTTGGGATCGGATTTTCTGGGGGTGGGTTCGATGGTTGTGCTGCTCATGGAACTTCTGTCGAGTCGGATAGGTTCCGGCGACCCCATGGCCGCCGACAAGGGTTTTGAGGCGTGGAGTTTACTCACGCCAGACGAAGATGAGCGCCGAAGCGCCGGGGAAGCTGTGACTTTTTTGGCAGCTGCGGCAGAGACGGCTGGCGCGGTTTGCGCCGCTGTAGCTTTAGCGGCTGACTTGGCGGGCACAACTTTGTCGGGCACTACTGGCGTCGCCTGAACGGCTGGCTCGACCTTGGTCTTGGCTGCAACTGGTTTGACTGCGGGTATTTTGTCTGCCGCCGCAGGCTTGCTCTTGCCTGGGGCTGCGACCGCTTTTTGAGACGACTTGACCACGAAAATCCTCCCGAACTTTCCCATCCGACGGCCCATTGCCGCCTGATTTGCTGCGTAGCCCGGCACGGACGAAGTGAATTCGTCGTGCGCTGACCCGCGCGCTGATTTGAACGTGTGGAGCCGCCCATCGCTGGACTCGCCCCCGGACTTTCCACCCCTTGACTTTCCACCCCTCTTGACCGCGCTCTTTGCCGTACTCTTGGCATCATGTCTTTGCTGTGCCGAGGTGCAGGTCAGCCCCACTGCAACCCAACGCAACCCAACCCAACCGCCCCTCAATTCCACCATGACTGCGGTTTGTCGGGCGAGCTGTCATTCAAGTTAGCCACTGCCCGGGCTGGCCACTGCCAAAACCGCCCGATTCTATTCATTTCGGGTGGCAAGGCAAATGCATCATCCGATCAAGCATTGCTGCAGACCTTTTTCGAGGATGTCGCGCGGCAGATCGATGCCGATAAACACCATCTTGCTTTGCCGCTGTTCCTGCGCCCCCCAGGGCGCGGCGAGATCGCTGCCCATGAGCTGGTGCACGCCCTGGAACACCACTTTGCGGTCGATGCCCTGCATGTTCAGCACGCCCTTGTAGCGCAGCATGCGCGGGCCGTAGACCTGCACGATGGCGCCGAGAAAGTCTTCGAGCTTGGCCGGATCGAAGGGTTTGTCGGCGCGGTAGACGAAGGATTTCACATCATCGTCGTGGTGGTGATGGTGCGGGTGATTGCAGTGTTCGCCATGCTCGTGATCATGGTCATGGTGATCATGGTCGTGGTCGTGATGATCGTGATCATCGGCCTTGAGGAAGTCGGGGTCGATGTCGAGCTTGGCGTTGAGGTTGAAACCCTTGAGGTCGAGCACCTGCGACAGCGGCACCTCGCCGAAATGCACCACGCTTTGCTTGGCGCGCGGATTCATATGGGCGAGTCGGTGTTGCAGGGCGGCGAGTTCGTCGGCACTGACCAGATCGGCCTTGCTGATGAAAATCTGGTCGGCGAAACCCACCTGGCGCCGCGCTTCTTGCCGACTGTCGAGCTGCTGGTTGGCGTGTTTGGCATCGACCAGGGTGAGGATGGCATCGAGCATGTACTGGCTGGCGACCTCGTCGTCCATGAAAAAGGTCTGCGCCACCGGGCCAGGGTCGGCGATGCCGGTGGTCTCGATGACCACGCGGTCGAACACCAGCTCGCCCTTGCGGCGCTTGGCGGCCAGATCGGCCAGCGTGGCGCGCAGATCGTCGCGAATGGTGCAGCAGATGCAGCCATTCGACATCTGCACGATCTGCTCGCCCGCTTCCTGCACCAGGATGTCGCTGTCGATGTTCTCTTCGCCGAACTCGTTTTCGATCACGGCAATCTTGGAGCCATGCGCTTCGTGCAGCACGCGCTTGAGCAGGGTGGTTTTGCCGCTGCCGAGAAAACCGGTGACGATGGTGGCGGGAATGAGGGAGGCCATGGTGGGATTCCTTGAAAGAAGCAACGCCCCTTCAGATCGGGGCGGTCAACGAAAAATCAACCGGAAGTTCAACTGCGGCGCAGCAGCAGCCCCTTGAGATACTCGCCTTCGGGGAAATGCAGGCTCAAGGGGTGGTCGAGCCCCGCGCCGGTGCGGGCGACGATCTGGGCGTCTGCGCCCGCGTCGAGGGCGGCGCCGGCGACGATTTTCTGGAACAGCTCGGCACTGACGCCGCCCGAGCACGAAAAGGTGAACAGCCAGCCGCCCGGCGGCAGCAGATGGCAGGCCAGGCGATTGATGTCTTTGTAGGCGCGCGCGGCGCGTTCGACTTGCTGCGGGCTGGCGGCGAATTTGGGCGGATCGAGCACGATGGCGTCGAACTGCGCGCCTTCTTCGCGCAGGCGGCGCAGAGTGGCGTTGACGTCGGCGTCGATAAATTGCGCCCGAACCGGATCGAAGCCGTTGAGCGCGACATGCTCGGCCGCCAGCGCCAGCGCGGGCGCGGAGGAATCGACCGAGGTGACTTGCTGCGCCCCGCCGGCCAGGGCGGCCAGCGAGAAGCCGCCGGTGTAGCTGAAGCAGTTGAGCACGCGCTGCAGGCCGTGCGCGCGCACCGTGTCGGCAAAGCGGGCGCGGGCGTCGCGCTGATCGAGGTAGAAGCCGGTCTTGTGGCCGGTGGCGACATCGACCCGCAGCCGCAGCCCGTTTTCACGGATCTCGACCTGCGTTTGCCCTTCGCCCAGCAGCCAGCCGGTGGCCGCGGGCAGGCCTTCGCGTTCGCGCAGCGCGGCGTCCGAGCGTTCGTAAACGCGGGTTTCGGGCATGAGGGCGTGCAGGGCGCTGACGATCACCGATTTCCAGCGCTCAATCCCCGCGCTGCCCGCTTGCAGCACCACGATGTCGGCATAGCGATCGACGATGCAGCCGGGCAGACCATCGCTCTCACCGTGTACCAGGCGGCAGGCGGTGAGATCCAGTCCGAGTGCCTGGCGGCGGGCGATGGCCGCGCGCAGTTGTTCGGTGAAAAAGCGGGCGTCGATGCGCTGCGTGGCCTCGAAACTCCAGACCCGCAAGCGGATTTGCGAAGCGGGGCTGAACGCGGCCCAGGCGAGAAACTGGCCGTCGTGCGATTCCACGCGGACGGTTTCTCCACTGTCGGCGCTGCCTTTGGCGATCGAGCTGGCGAACACCCAGGGGTGGCGGCGCAGCAAGGAGCGTTCCTTGCCCGGATGAAGGCGGATGGTTTTCATGGAGGGGCCTTAGGGTTTTTTGCGCGCCCGGGGATGGGCGGCGTCGTAGACCTTGGCCAAATGTTGGAAGTCCAGGCGGGTGTAGACCTGTGTAGTGGCAATGCTGGAATGGCCCAGCAATTCTTGCACCGCGCGCAAATCGCCGCTGGACTGCAGCACATGCGAGGCGAAGGAGTGGCGCAGCATGTGCGGATGCACGCGGGCATCGAGCCCGGCAGCGCGGGCGTGCTCGCGCAGCTCCAGCCAGACGCGCTGCGGCGTGAGGCGTGCGCCGCGTGCGCCCAGAAACAGCGCGACCTGCGCGTCGGCGTCGGCATCGGGGCGGAGCAGGGCGGGGCGCTGCTCCAGCCATTGCCGCAGCGCCAGCAGGGCGGGACGGCCGATGGGCACGCTGCGCCGCTTGTTGCCCTTGCCGGTGACGGTGGCTTCGGCGGCGTCCCAGTCGATCCAGCCGCGCGCGGTCTTGCTGGCGCGCACGTCCAGCCCGGTGAGCTCGGAGACGCGCAGCCCGCAGGAATAAAGCAGTTCGGCGATTGCATGCACCCGCGCGCCGCGGGTGGCGAAGGGTTCGGTCTGGTACGGGCGTCGGTGCGGTTGCGATGCGGGCGTCGATTCTTGCGGGCTGTAGGCGGCCAGCGCTACGGCCTGATCGACCGAAAGCGCCTTGGGCAGCGGCTTGGCGGCCTTGGGCGCACGCACGTCCTGCACCGGATTGGCGGCCACGAAGCCTAGCCGCCCCATCCAGCGGAAAAAGCTGCGCCAGGCCGACAGCCGCGCCGCGATGGCGCGCGGGCTCATGCCGTCGGCGTGAAGCTGCGCGGCCCAGCGGCGGATGTGCTGCGACTCGATTGGCGCTGCGCCCAGCGCTTCGGCGCGCTGCAGCAGGTCATCGAGGTCGCGCCGATAGTTGACCAACGTACCGTCGGCCAGACGGCGTTCGGTTTGCGCGTGTGCGAGATAGTCCGCCGCCAACTGACGCAAGGTCGGGCTATTGAGCGGGAGTGAGCCGGACGCGGCCATATGCTGAACTGCGTGGCAAATAGCGGGGCGGAGAACGGCCTGGGCGGGCTCAGCGCGCGAGCAGGCCGACGAGCGCGGCGCTGGCCAACTGGCTGATGTGGTTGAGGAAGTCAGTGCCCATATCGGCGGTGAAACGCTGGCTGTCGGGGGAGGCCAGCACCAGTAGCCCCATGCACATGCTGGTATGCGGGTTTTGCAGCGGAATGAGCGCGAGCGATTGCGCCATCTGCGCGTCCGGCAGCCAGTGCGCGGCTTCGAAGCCGGGGTTGGGGCCGACGAAGGGCGCGGCCAGGCTGGCGGCGAAGGTCTTGGCGTCTTCGCTCACCCCGGTGGCGAAGTCGAGCGCGGCGAACTCTTCGCGCACCGGCCAGAGCTTGAGCGCGGTCATGGGCAGGTCGAAGGCGGACTTGAGGGTGTCTTGCAGCGTTTGCGGCAACTGCTCCGGTGCGCCCTGTTGCGCCAGCATGACATCGCGGGCCCACAACAGCAGCTTGCCAGCCAGGGTTTCGTTGTCCACCGCGTTGCGCATCATCGCGGCCAGGCGATGTTCCAGAGTGCGCATTTTGTCGCGCAGCATTTCCATCTGCCGCTCCTGCAGCGAGACGGCGCGGTTGCCGTGCGGGCTGAGCAGTTGCACGGTGGTGAGCAGTTCGGCGTGGCGCTCGAAGAATTCGGGGTTGGCGGCCAGGTAGGCGGCCAGATCGTGTTCGCTCAGTTCCATCGGGTGTTCTCCATCAGGGCAGATCGGGAAGGTCGATCGTGCCGTCAAAAACAAAAGCGGCGGGGCCGGTCATGCGCACGGGCTGGCCTGCTCCCGCCCATGAAATGGTCAGCTCGCCGCCATGGGTCTGCACGTCCACCGCGCCTTGCAGCCAGCCGTGGCGCAACCCGGCCACCACGGCGGCGCAGGCGCCAGTGCCGCAGGCCAGGGTTTCGCCCGCGCCGCGCTCCCAGACGCGCAGGCGGATGTGCTGGGCATCGACGATCTGCATGAAACCGGCGTTGACCCGGCGCGGAAAACGAGGGTGATGCTCGATCAGCGGGCCGTGGCTGAGGACGGGCGCGGTGTCCACATCATCCACCCGTTGCACCGCATGCGGGTTGCCCATCGACAGCACACTCACCCAGGCGGTGGCCCCTGCGAGGTCCAGCGGCCATTGCTCCCAGCCATCCACCTGCCGCGGCCTCAGGCCGTGGGCCTCGAAAGGCACGCGCGGCAGATCGAAAACCGGCGCGCCCATGTCCACGGTGACGCGGCCGTCGGGCTGCAGTTCAGGCTCGATGAGGCCGGCGAGCGTCTGCACCCGAATGCGTCTTTTGGCGGTGAGCCCCTTGCCGTGCACATAGGCGACGAAGCAACGCGCGCCATTGCCGCATTGCTCCACCTCACCGCCGTCGGCGTTGAAAATGCGATAGCCGAAATCGACTTCGGGCGAGGGTGCGGCTTCGACCAGCAGAATCTGGTCGGCGCCCACGCCAAAGTGCCGGTCGGCCAGCAGGCGCAGTTGCGCCGCATTGAGGGTCAGCGGGGCGCGGGTGGCGTCGAGCACGACAAAGTCGTTTCCGGCGCCGTGCATTTTGGTGAACGCGACTTGCATGGGTCAGTAAAGAGAAGGCTCGCCTTCGGGGCGGTTTTTGAAGCGCTTGTGCACCCAATGGTATTGCGCAGGCATGGTGCGCACCTGCTCTTCGATGAAGCGGTTCATGCGTCGCAGATCGGTGTCGATGTCGGCGGGCTTGCCCCGGGCGTCCAGCGCGGGAAAATCGGCCCAGGCGGGATGCACGGTGATGGCGTAGCCGCGCGCACCGGGCAGGATGCGCGTGACCACGGCGTAAACCCGGGCGTCGGCGGAAGCCGCCAGCCGCGGTGCGACGTCGAGGGTGGCAGCGGGAACGCCGAAAAAGTCGATGAAGCGTGAGCTGCGCAGGCCGAAGTCCATGTCGGGCAGGGTGTAGAACGGCACCCCGGCTTTGAGTTGTCGCAACATGCCCGCCGCGCCGTCATGCCGCGAGACGATGGCGGCGGTGTGAAAGCGGCTGCGCCGCGCCACCACCCAGTCGTCGAGCACCTTGTTTTTCTGCGGGGTGTACATGCCCGAAACCGGGCGCGGCGCCACCAAGCTGAGCGCCGTCCATCCCGCGTCCAGCCCCTCGAAGTGAAAACCCAGCAGCAGGGTGTTGCGGCTGCCGTCCAGCGCTTCCTCCACCGGGCCTTCGAGATGCAGCAGGCGCTGCAGGCGCTTCGGGCTGGCGTACCAGAGCACGCCGCGTTCGAGAAACGCCCGGGCGACAAAAACGAAATGCTGCCGCGCCACGGTGCGCTGCTGCGCAGCCGTCCAGTCGGGAAAGCACAGTTGCAGATTGCGCAGGGTGATGCGCCGACGCGAGCGGGCCAGCGGCCACAGCAGCCAGCCCACCGCCGTGCCCAGCGCAGTGAGCACGGGGTAGGGCAGCAGATGCAGCAGCCAGACAAGGCCGATGCTCAGACGGGCGAACAGCGACTTCATGACGCGCTTTCCTCGGCGATAGTCGGCGCGGGGGGCGGCGGTGCGCCCGAGGGGGTTTTGTAGCGGTTGTAGGCCCAGAGATATTGCTCGGGACAGCGCCGGATCAAACCTTCCAGCGCACGATTGATCTGCGTGGCGGCGCGTTGCGGCTCGGCGTCCAGGGCTTCGGGAAACGGCTCCAGCGTCAGGGTGTAGCCGCGCCCGCCGGGCAGGCGCAGGGCCGAGGCCAGAATGATGCGGGCGTTGCCCAGTTGCACCAGGCGCGCGGGCAGGGTCATGGTGTAGGCCGGGCGGCCGAAAAAGTCGGCCCAGACGCCTTCGCCGCTGCCGGGCGCCTGATCGGGCAACAGACCGACGGACTCCCCCGCGCGCAGGGCGCGCAGCAATTGCCGCACTCCGGCGAGATTGGCCGGGGCGGTGGCCAGATTGTGGCGCTGGCGCGAGGCCAGGGCCAGCGGCAGCAGCACGGCCTTGCGCGGCGGGCGGAACATCACCGTGATCGGGCTCCAGAGCGCGGCCGCCTGCGCCGAGATTTCAAAGCATCCCAGGTGCGGCGTGAGATACAGCACGCCCATGCCCTGGGCGCGAACGGCATCGACATGCTCCTTGCCGATCACCTGCACGCGGTGCACGGGCGCTGCAGCGCCGCGCCGGAACCAGACCACGGGCAACTCGCCGACCATGCGTCCGGCTTGCGCGGCCGCCTTGCGCGCAAGCTGCTCTGGCGCATAGCCCGCCTGTTGCAGATGGGCGCGCAGACGCTGGCGATACACGCTTGAAGCGGCATAAACCAGCAGGCCGAGCGCCGCCCCGAGCGACTGGAGCAAACCCAGCGGCAAGACAGACAGCCAGCGGAACACGCGAAGCAGCACGATGAAGGATTTCCCTGAGGTGCAAAGGGTGCCATGTTACGAAGCGCCGCTGAACAAAGGGCGCGCATAGAATCCATGACATTGCCACCGAGTTAATGACAACTTGCGGGGTGGCAGGGGCAGGCGACCTTCGGGGCGGCTGCGTAGATGTCCGCTAAAGCGTCGCCGTGCGAGACCCAAACGGTGGCGTCGATCCAACCGTTCAAAGAAAGGTCCGTCATGGCAAACCACTTCCTGTTTACATCCGAGTCCGTTTCCGAAGGTCATCCCGACAAGGTGGCCGATCAGATTTCCGACGCCATTCTCGACGCCAATCTGGCGCAAGACCCGGCCTCCCGCGTTGCCGCCGAAACCCTGGCCAACACTGGCTTGATCGTGCTGGCGGGTGAGATCACCACCACGGCCGTGGTCGATTACATCCAGGTCGCGCGCGATACGCTCAAACGCATCGGTTACGACGACGCCGATTTCGGCATCGACCACAAAAGCTGCGCGGTGCTCGTCGCCTACGACAAGCAAAGCCCCGACATCGCCCAAGGCGTGAACAAGGCGCACGACGACGAACTCGACATCGGCGCCGGCGACCAGGGGCTGATGTTCGGCTACGCCTGCGACGAAACCCCCGAGCTCATGCCCGCGCCGATCTACTACGCGCACCGCCTGGTCGAGCGTCAAAGCCAGTTGCGTCGCGACGGCCGTCTGCCCTGGCTGCGCCCGGATGCCAAGAGCCAAATCACCTTCCGCTACGAAAACGGCTATCCCGTGGCCATCGACACGGTAGTGCTGTCCACCCAGCACGCGCCCGACATCGCGCTGGCCGATCTGCGCGAGGCGGTCATCGAGCACATCATCAAACCCGTGCTGCCCGCGGAGTTCATGCGCGGCGAGGTGAAGTACCTCATCAACCCGACCGGACGCTTCGTCGTCGGCGGCCCGCAGGGCGACTGCGGTCTCACGGGGCGCAAGATCATCGTCGATACCTACGGTGGGGCGGCCCCGCATGGCGGCGGTGCCTTCAGCGGCAAAGACCCGACCAAGGTCGACCGTTCGGCCGCCTACGCCGCGCGCCATGTGGCCAAGAACATCGTGGCTGCCGGGTTGGCCAAGAAATGCCTGGTGCAGATTTCCTACGCCATTGGCGTGGCTCAGCCCACCAGCATCATGGTGACGACGCAGGGTACCGGCGTGATCGACGACGCCAAGCTGGAACAACTGGTGCGCCGTCACTTCGATCTGCGGCCGCGCGGCATTATCGAAATGCTCGATCTGCGTCGCCCCATCTATTCCAAGACCGCCGCCTACGGCCACTTCGGCCGCGACGAACCCGAGTTCAGCTGGGAGGCCACCGACAAAGCCGCCAAACTGCGCGACGACGCCGGGCTGGGTGCACTGCGGGCCGCCGCGACGGCGTAAAAGAGGGCGTGTCAGGGGCGGCGGTTCGGCGACTTCAATAGCCGGAAAATCGGTCCGTCGCCTCGATCAGACGCGAGAGGATGCCCGGCTCGTTGTAGGCGTGCCCGGCGTCGGGCACGAGCTGAAAGTCGGCTTGCGGCCAGGCGCGGTGCAAGTCCCAGGCGCTGCGAACCGGGGTGCACACGTCGTACCGGCCTTGCACGATGACGCCAGGCACCTCGGCCAGCTTGCCTGCGTCGCGGATCAACTGGCCTTGCTCCATCCAGCCTTCATGCACGAAGTAGTGGTTCTCGATGCGGGCGAAGGCCAGCGAGAACGCATCCTGCGCATGATGTGCGGCGTTGACCGCATCGGGCAACATGCGGATGGTCTGCCCTTCCCACACGCTCCAGGCGCGGGCGCAGGCCAGTTGCGCTGCCGGGTCGGAGCCCGTCAGCCGTTTGCGATAGGCGCCGATCAGATCGCCGCGCTCCGCTTCGGGAATGGGCGCCAGAAAGCCCTCCCACAGATCAGGAAACAGCCACGACGCACCCTCCTGGTAGAACCACAGCAGTTCCTCCCGCCGCAGGGTGAAGACGCCGCGCAGGATCAGCGCCGACACTCGCGCGGTGTGCGTCTGGGCATAGGCCAGAGCCAGGGTGCTGCCCCACGAGCCGCCGAACACCAGCCAGCGATCCACGCCCAGCAGGGTGCGCAGCCGCTCGATGTCGGCCACCAGGTGCCAAGTGGTGTTGTTCTCCAGCGAGGCGTGCGGGGTCGATCGTCCGCAGCCGCGCTGGTCGAACAGCAGCACGCAGTAGCGCTGCGGGTCGAACAGCCGGCGATGATCCGGCGAACAGCCCGAGCCCGGTCCGCCGTGCAGAAAGACGGCAGGCCGACCTTGCGGATTGCCGCAGAGTTCCCAGTAGATCTGGTGACCTTCGCCGGTGTCGAGCACGCCGGTTTTGAAGGGTTCGATGGGTGGGTAATAAGTGCGTAAGTTCATGGGAATGGCAGAATAGCGGGTCTCTTTTCCCCCTGCCCGAACCTATCCATGAGCACTACCCAGATCGGCGGCGTGACCGTCAACACGCAGGCCAATGTGTACTTCGACGGCAAATGCGTCAGCCACGGCATCACCCTGGCTGACGGTACGAAAAAATCAGTCGGTGTCATCTTGCCCGCCACGCTGACCTTCAACACCGGCGCGCCCGAAATCATGGAATGCGTGGCCGGGGCCTGCGAATACAAACTGCCGGGCAGCGACGTTTGGGTGAAATCCGGGGTGGGCGAGCGTTTCAGCGTACCCGGCAATACCCGCTTCGAGATTCGCGTGCCGGAAGGCGAAACCGCCTATCACTACATCTGCCATTTCGGCTAACCCGCGCTCAAAACCCATGGCTACCATTTTGCAAAACCTGCCTACCGGGCAAAAAGTCGGCATCGCCTTCTCCGGCGGCCTCGACACTTCCGCCGCCCTGCTGTGGATGAAAAAAAAGGGCGCCCAGCCCTACGCCTACACCGCCAACCTCGGCCAGCCCGACGAGAGCGACTACGACGACATTCCGCGCAAGGCCATGGGCTTCGGCGCTGAAAAGGCCCGCCTGATCGATTGCCGCGTGCAACTGGCGCACGAAGGCATTGCCGCCATCCAGTGCGGCGCGTTTCACATCAGCACCGGCGGCGTCACCTACTTCAACACCACCCCGCTGGGCCGCGCCGTCACCGGCACCATGCTGGTGGCCGCCATGAAGGAAGACGATGTCAACATCTGGGGCGACGGCTCCACCTTCAAAGGCAACGACATCGAGCGCTTCTACCGCTACGGCCTGCTCACCAACCCCAGCCTGAAAATCTACAAACCCTGGCTCGACCAGACCTTCATCGACGAACTCGGCGGCCGCAAGGAAATGAGCGAGTTCCTCATTGCCAACGGCTTCGATTACAAGATGTCGGTGGAAAAGGCCTATAGCACCGACAGCAATATGCTCGGCGCCACGCACGAAGCCAAAGATCTGGAGCATTTGAGCAGTGGAATCCGCATCGTCAACCCCATCATGGGCGTGGCGTTCTGGAAGCCCGAAGTGGAAGTCAAAGCCGAAGAAGTCACCATTCGTTTCGAGGAAGGCCAGCCGGTCGCCCTCAACGGCCAGACCTTCAGCGACGCGGTTGCGCTCTTCCTCAAAGCCAACGAAATAGGCGGGCGCCACGGCCTGGGCATGAGCGACCAGATCGAGAACCGCATCATCGAAGCCAAGAGCCGCGGCATCTACGAAGCCCCCGGCATGGCGCTGCTGCACATCGCCTACGAGCGCCTAGTTACCGGCATCCACAACGAAGACACCATCGAGCAGTACCGCATGGGCGGTCTCAAGCTCGGCCGCCTGCTCTACCAGGGCCGCTGGTTCGACCCGCAAACGATGATGTTGCGCGAAACCGCCCAGCGCTGGGTGGCGCGCGCCATCACCGGCGAAGTCACGCTGGAACTGCGCCGCGGCAACGACTACTCCATCCTCAACACCGAGAGCCCTAACCTGACCTACGCCCCCGAGCGCCTGAGCATGGAAAAGGTGGAAGACGCCCCGTTCAGCCCCGCCGACCGCATCGGTCAGCTCACCCTGCGCAACCTCGACATCACCGACACCCGCGCCAAGCTCGGCATCTACGCCAAGACCGGGCTGATTTCACTGGGCGAGGGCGCGACTATGTTGCGGTTGGAGGGGGAGAAGGGGGAGTGAAGCAGCAGATGCTTGTGTTCTTGGTCATGCATGACTCCTGATCTTCTCTCTCCCCTATCACCATGAGGTTGATTATCCCCCGAGGAGAACTATTTTGAATATCAATTCATTGGCGGCGACGGGCTGCAAGCTGTGTTTCGATTCGCCTCCACTGGATTTTGATTTCACCATGGCGTTTCAGCCCATTGTGGATTCACGCAGCGGAACAATTTTTGCACATGAAGCCTTGGCGCGTGGTTTGCAGGGTGAGCCCGCAAGCACCATTTTTGAGAAGGTGAACGACGATAATCGCTATCGATTCGATCAGACTTGCCGCGTCAAGGCGGTAGCGCTTGCCGCCCGGTTGGGATTGAAAGGGTATCTGAGCATCAATTTTCTTCCGAATGCGGTTTACAAACCTGAGCTCTGTATTCGCGCCACTTTGGCCGCGGCGGAACAGTACAGTTTTCCGCCAGATCGCCTGCTGTTTGAAGTGACCGAGAGTGAGCGTGTTGAAGATGTCGGGCACTTGAAGTCCATCATTAACGACTATAAAAGCAGAGGTTTTCTGACGGCGATTGATGATTTTGGCGCCGGTTTTGCAGGGCTGAACCTGCTTGCCGAATTGCAAACGGATATTGTCAAGCTGGATATGGCATTGGTGCGTAACGTTAACGAAGACCGCATCAAGGCCTCCATTATCCGTGGGGTTATTCAGACCTGCATAGATCTGAATATCCGGGTCATCGCCGAGGGCGTAGAAACGCGAGAGGAATATCTATGCCTTGAGCGTATGGGAATCAATTTGTTTCAGGGATTCTATTTTTCTCGGCCGGTATTTGAGGGGTTGGGACAAATCGACCCGAATTTGTTCAGTCATGCACTGGGTTGATTATTTGTCAGGTTCCGCATGATTTCCGACTGTTTTTGAGAGCAGATCAGCGAGGACTCGGGTTTGGGACGAGGCTAAGCTCGCAGCGACCCAGCTGGGGCGCAACCCTGATATGCGCGAACAGTATTTGGGTGGGGGGACGAGCCATTCGCCTCACAGACCGCGCGAATCGAACGAATCGAGCGGTAGAATGGGGGCATTCCCGCATTGATCGAAAAGGGGGGTGCCTATGCAGACCTACACCGCGAATGAAGCCAAGACGCGCTTCGGCGAATTTCTCGACCGGGTGCAACGTGAGCCCGTGCGCGTCATGCGGCACGACCGCGTCGTGGGGGTGATGGTCAGCGCGCAAGACTTCGAGGCCATGCGCGCCTTCTACGCTAACCGCCTGCAGCACACGCTGGAAAGCAGTGCGGCGCTGGCACAGCAGGGCGGGCTGACCGAACAGGCATTGAACGATCTCTTGGCTGATGAAAGTTGAGCGCGATTCGCGGCGTTTCGTGATCGACACTAATGTCTGGATCAGCGCCGCGCTTTCACCGCCGGGTGCGCCCGCGCAAGTGGTGCGCCGCGTTCTGCAGCACGGTCTGGTCGTGCTGACGACGCACACCTTTGCCGAACTTGAGACTCGCTTGTGGAAGCCTAAGTTCGACCCGTATCTGTCCATCGAGGTCCGGCAGCAACTTCTACACGATCTGAGCGCCGCAGCGATTTGGGTGGATGTTCCGCCCGGGTTGGCTGCACAGACGTTCAGCCGCGATCCCGACGACGACGCCTTCATTCACGCCGCCGAGGTGGCGCAAGCCTTATGGCTGGTCACCGGCGACCAAGACCTATTGGGGGTGAATCCGCCTCCAGTCAGGTTGCGCATCCTCACGCCTGCGCAGGCCTTGCAGCATCCCGAGTTTGCTTAGCTGGCAATGTGCGACATGACGCCGGAAGGACGGGCGGTGCTGTCGTTCCAGCATGTCGGCTCGTTCGGCAATGCAAAATCACGCGCATTTGTCCGCTGACGATTCGCCCCATTACGCCAACGAATGAAACCATCCCATGCCTCTTTCTGACACCCCCAACGCCGAAAACCCCGTTCGCGCCTGTGTGGCCTATGACCGCAGCGGGAGGCGGGTGGGTGATATCGCGCTGGAGGCGATCAGCGACATGCTCGCCTTGCCCGACCGGTTTGTCTGGGTGGGGCTGTATGAGCCGGATGCGGCCTTGCTGGCGCAGATG
>NZ_NCKP01000034.1:0-20866 GCF_002282795.1 Thiomonas sp. 13-64-67 | reverse complement strand
CGTCTTGGTGCGATGATCTTGGCTCATGGCATGCCCGGCAAGCATGACGCCCGCCTCGGTGGAAAACACGCCTTGCCCGGCAACCCCTTCGGCATAGGATCGGTGCAGGCCCTCGATAGTGATGTCGCCTGCCAGCCGGTAAGGGGCAGGGGGAGGGGACGCAGGCTTGGGGGCATTCTTGCTTCGCTCAGAGCAGGTTTCCTCGTACACCTCCACCTCACGCAGCCATGCCTGCCCCACTTCGCGTTGAAACTCATGGATCGCGCGCAGGGCCACGCGATCAGCCATGTCCTTACCATCGCCGGATCGCGCCACGGTCAAGCAATACAGGCTCAGGGGTCGGACTCCGCCGTCGATGGTGCGCACGTTGGCCCGCGCCCGGCCATGGCGGGGGATACTTGCGCACCGTAGGCCAAGTCACATGCCGCTTGCGCCAAGGGACCAAGCGCATCGGTCGGGTAGCCATCGCTGCCTGCGTCAAGCTCCGGTTTGAGTAACACTTCCGCCCGGCGGATCGCGGCAAGCAGCGGCAAAGGCTCTAATGCGGCTTCTGGCGTTTGTGGGGCAAGATGTTGACCAACACGCTCTGCCAGGGCGTCGAGAATGGACGCGCCACGCGCAGCGTGATCAAATTTTCGGGTTGCTTCGGCAATCACGCTCATGGCCGCATCCCCGCGAGTTGCACCCCGGCAAGAATCCGGGCGTGCGCCACGCTCACGCGCTGACGGTCAGGCTCGGGCAGGGTTTGGCCTTCGCGCAGCATCGCGGCAGCCATGCAGACGATCAGGCTTTCATGCTCGATAGCGCGCAGCACATCGACAGCAGGGAATGGGGCGCGTTCGCGCGGCCGGAGATGATCGACGGCTTGCGGGGGCAGGATGTCTTGCCAGACTAGCCCCACGGCTGCAAGAATGGCCTCGGCGTCGCAGCCCGCGAAACAATGAAAAAGTACGCGCCTATCGTCGAGTTCTCGAACCGAAAGGCTCGCGCGACAGTCGTCATGGGCGGGGCAACGCGCCAGCCACCGACCGGGGCCGGTGCGCTTGACGCCCGAAAGTCGATCAAGCAGGGTCAGGGCCGTCATCGCGCGCCTCCCGATCCGATGGTGGCGTGCGTTGCCACAGCCTTGCGGGGGCGGCCACGTTTGCGTGGTGATGATGCGGGAATCAGCTCTGCGCTGGGTCGCCAGGGCTGGCAGCATGACCACGACGCGCCCGCCGATATACGTTGTCGGCGGATAGTCGCCACGCTCGCGGCGCTTTTGTGCGGCGGTGATGCTGGTATAGCCCAGCGTCTGGCAAAGATAGGAGTCATCCAGGGCCATGACCATCGGCGCGCCCTGGGCGATCAATGCGCTGAAGAGCGTATCGACGCTAATTTCGTGGGTAGAACTATGGGGTGACATGGTCATCCTCCGTCATGCGCTGCTTGGGAGGTACGACGCGGGCTGCGCAGTGCGCAGCAAAACCGAGGAACGGAGTGCAGCCCGCGCGTCTAGGCGCGGGAGATCGGCGCGGGGACGACGCGCGCGGTGATGGCGATATGGGCGATGCGGCGGTGGGCGATGCGCACAGGCGGCAGGATGGCCGCCTTACACGTCAAGGCTTGCAGACGCGGCACGACCACTGCACGCAGTGCAGCGGCCACGCCTACGGCATCGATTGTCGCGCGTAGGGCTGAAGCGATCAGAGCGATGTTGGCGCGCGCAAACTCGCGCGCCTGACGCGCAAAAAAGCGTGGGACACCGGCGGAGGTTTCTGCCGCCGCAATGAGGGTAACGAGTAGCGCGATGATCGCCCAAGCCGCACCGGCCAAGATCGCCCCGTTTCCAGCAATCAAACCCATGCCAACGCCAGCCCCCAACACCGCCCCTAGGACAGGACGGTGCTTCACGATGGGCCGCTCCAATGCGGCGCGCAAAATCACGGGGCTAATCAACATGCGCTAAATGTAGTGCATGGCCTTGGTCCGGGCAACTACGGGTAGTGTTTCGATCTATGTTTTGTTGGTTTTTTCAATCTGGGCAAGGTAAGCCTAGGTTTCACCTGTCGCTCGCGCTCCAGGCGAAACCGGCTCCTTGGTCAGGCTGCGCCCGACACCCTGTTTTGTCCCGCGTTTCGGCATTACGCTTCTCACACGTTTTTGGAATCCGGGCGATTCTCGATGCGGGCGCCTTGTACCCAGCATCGACCCTCGCTGACCTCGACGACCTGCTGACCATACCTGCTGAGTGGCGCTGGTGGGCGGCCCTTTGGGCAAACAGATCTTGCTTGTTATATCATCGGCAGTATGAAAAAGCGCGTTGTGCTCGATACCAATGTCTTGGTCGCTGCGTCACGCAGTCGCCTTGGCGCATCGTTCGCTGTGCTACGCGCGATGCGTGAGGGCCAATTGTTGGCGCTGGCATCGGTGCCCCTGGTGCTTGAATATGAAGCCGTGCTCTCGCGCCCGGAGCAGCTCGCTGCGAGTCACAGGACGGCACCGATGGTGGAGGCTTTCCTGGACGCGTTCTGCCTGCTGGCCGAACCTGTGGAGTTGTTCTTTCTCTGGCGGCCGCAGCTCCGCGATCCTGCCGATGAGATGGTGTTGGAAACCGCGCTCAATGGCCGGGCCGAGGCGCTGGTCACACTCAATGGCCGCGATTTCGTGCCTGCCCATCGGTTTGGCCTTCCGGTCCTCACGCCCGGAGCCTTTTTGCAAACCCTTCAACTGGAGAGATTCTGATGGCCAACTATGCCTTGCGCGTGCCGGATTCGCTCATGGAGTACGCCAAGAAAGTGGCGCTCGATGAGCATGTCTCGATGAATCAGTTTTTTGTGACCGCCATTGCCGAAAAGGTGTCGGCGCTCAAGACGAGCGCTTATTTCGCGCAGCGGCGTGGCCGTGGTGATCTGAGCGGGTTCGATGCCTGGCTGGAGGCGAGCCCGGATGCTGTGCCGGTCCCTGGCGATGATTTGCTGCCCTGCAAGGCCCTGAATTCGGGCGATTAGACAATTTGGCGCAATATGTCTAGTCGGAGAGAGCATCAAAAATGCTGAACGTCCTGCATGCTATTGATCCGCCCCTGTGATGTCTGCATTTTTTCAGCCGTACATCAATGAGGCGTGTCACTCTAGCCTGAGGCGCTAGGGCGCTGCGTCGTTGCCGATACCGGCATGGCGGTGCGGCGCTTTCAGCCTCCGAGCGTCCGGTCCTGTTGGCCAAACCAAGCCAGCGCAGCGGCCAGGTGCTGAGGCTCGAAGTCGGGCCACAGCGCGTCCAGCACGAAAATGTCGGCATAGACTGACTGCACCGGCAAGAAGCCGCTCAAGCGCCGCCCACCGCCCCAGCGGACTACGAGATCCAGGCGCGAGACATCGGCCGACCGCAGTTGGCCTTCCTTCAGGCCGTCCAGATCCCACTCCCAGCCATAGTTCACGAGTAAATTAACTTTGATGCCTTCGCCCTGGCGGGTTCGAAATGCCGCCAGCTCCCCAGGAAACTGCTTGGACTTTTCGTCGCCAAGTACCAGCAGGGCGGCATCGCGGCGAGAGATCTCCCCCGCAAAGGCAACACACGCGGCCCGAAATTGATTGGCCTGCGCCGTTGGCCGCCGCGTGTTGTCCTGAGTGAACCCGTAGACCGAGACCTCCTCGACGCCGAGCGCCTTGCACGCTTCGAAGAGCGCCAGCCCCGGCGCAATGCCGCTGGCGTACCCTTGCTCCTTGGCAAGGCCATGTTGCACTGCCCAGCGCCGGTTGCCGTCCGGAATGAAACCGATGTGCCGGGGCAAGCGTGGTTGGCTGTGTGATTGGCTCTCCAGAGGGAAGCGCACTAGCTGGGCACTCATTGGTCCGCGTCGTTCACTGCGGACGTGTCGGCCCGGAATCGACGCCCCTTGACAGTTCGCTACGGTCGTCATCCGGTCGTGTTCAACGGCGATCGGGTCATCGCCCTGCCAAGCGGGTTCCACTGGCCGCGGAATCGGTGCCGACGAACAGCCTGGCGCTCGCCCTGATTGGGGCTCGGCACTATCGCGCGCGCAGGAAGGCATTGGCGGGCTCAACGTAGGCCGAAGTAGCCGGGTACGAAGACGACGATGACAACCGCGCCGACAAGCCAGATCAGTTGATTCATGATGGGTAAGCCTTGCCTGCGCTGATGTGTTCAAGCAAGACCAACCCGCGCAGAGTCTGCTGGTCCCACTTGGTGAAGGTACGCTTGGTCCGGCCGAACTTCTGTTCGGTGGCACACTGACAGGTGTGATTTTGCCGATGGCCACTCACACTCTCCGACTGGGATTTTCCAATGACCGTTTTTGAGAACTAAAGCAGTCGAGAATGCCGCGCCCATAAATCAACGGGTTGGAGCCCTCTGAATCCAGCGATAGATCGTCGGCACCGACACCCCGAGCGTTGCCGCTACATCCTTGCAGGCGTGCTCTGCGCCATGAGGTGCGGGCCGCCTCGATTTTGGCTGGTGTCATGCTGCGCTTGTGTCCACCAATGCGCCCCGCCTTGCGGGCTGCTTGCAATCCAGCCTTGGTGCGTTCCGCGATCAGCGCACGTTCCATCTGCTCCAGGCTGGCCATGACGTGGAAGGAAAACCCCCGGACGGGCTGGACGTGTAAATGGCCTCCGTCAGACTGTGGAACTGAATGCCCTGGGTCTGCAAGCCCTCCACCAGCTCCACCAGACCCTTGACCGTGCGCCCCGGCCGGTCAAGCTTCCTTCCACACCACTAGGGTGTCCCCTTCCCGCAGTTGCTCCATGGCCGATCAGCATGGCTTGGCCTGTGCATCCAGCCATGCATGTTTCTCGCGGCCCGCCTGGTCGAAGCTCTGCCGGGGCCAATCTCGTCGGTACTAACCCTGGTGACAGCGCCACAGCTTTGCACATAGGCTTCACCATTAGAGCAATTGCTCTAATTGATTTTCTGCTCGCTACGCATGTCCTGGAAACATTAGCGCATTGGTGGCCTTCAATTCGTGAAAGCTGACTACTGGGTAGCGCGTCCTCGTCTGGCAAACTAAGGAGCTAGAGAAATGTGGAAATATATTCGTTACTTCATGATGCCAACACTGTTGGTGGCGACCATCGCAGGCTTCATGCTCGGTGGACAGTGGTTGTGGTTCGGATTTAGTCTCACCCTCGTAGGTGTGGTCGGCGGCGATGCTATTGCTGGCAGGGACTTGAAAACGCCAGTGTACGGCCAGACGTGGATTTTTAATTTCGTCCAGATGGTCCTTAATTTCGCATTGCTTTTAGTGATGCTGATCGTATTTGCCTGGATGCTTGGTCGCCCGGGATCCGACTTCCTCGGTCTTGGGATGTTCGTCAAGTCATTGAGCGGTTGGGATATGCAAGCCGCGCGTGCGGCGACGAGTGGTTGGGATATCGCTGGCGGGGTGCTGGCATGCGGTCTGTTGGGTGCCACGTCGGGAACTGCCAATGGGCACGACCTAACGCACCGCACATGGGATAAAACGGCAATGTTGATCGGCCGGTGGATGCTGGCAATCAGTGGCGATGCGTCTTTTGCCATTGAGCATGTATATGGCCACCACGTCAACGTCGGCACCCCAAAAGATCCTGCAACAGCGAAGCGTGGAGAAAACATCTATGCATTCGTTATCCGCTCAACTGTCTTCAGCTATCTCAGCGCCTGGAAAATCGAGAAGGAGCGCCTGGCTAAGCGCGGACTGCCGGTGTGGTCATGGCGCAACCGCATGCACACTGGCAATCTCATGACCTTGACATACTTTGTTTTATTTTATCTGGCTGCCGGGTGGTTTGGGGTCTGCATCTATTTAATTACGATGCTGTGGACAAAGTCCATCCTCGAATTTGTTAATTATTTTGAGCACTACGGCATTGTCCGTGTGCCAGGCACAAAGGTGGAACCTCGTCATTCATGGAACTCGAATCAGCGCATCAGCGGATTCGTGCTCTACAACCTAACGCGCCATTCTCATCACCATGCGGAAGCCGATGTGCCGTTTTGGGAGTTGCGCCCATATCCAGATGCACCGATGCTGAACTATGGCTATCTCACGATGATTCTCATTGGGTTGGTGCCGCCACTCTATAAAAGGATGATGATTCCAAAGCTTAAGGATTGGGATCAGCATTTTGCTACCCCTGCTGAGCGCAAGCTAGCCAAGGATGCAAATCTCGCAAGTGGAATCCCGGATCTAATGAACACCGTGTCCGCCTGAATTTTACGCGGCAAGCAATCGCAGTTAGCGCTCTCGCGACGCCTGTCGCGATCCACTATATTTTCGGAGGGTCTGGTTTGTTCAGTTTTCTATCACGCAAATCTCGCGAACCACATGTCGCCGTGATCGAGCCTAGTGGATCACATGTCGCGATTGCTCCCTCCGAAACCCTTTTGCAGGCAGCACTAGCTGCTGGCATACGCTTTCCACATAATTGTCGTGTTGGCAGTTGCGGCACTTGTAAATGCCGATTAATTGAGGGAAAAGTGCACCAGTTGACGGATGCATCCTATGTACTGAGCACAGAGGAACTCCAGCAGAACTACATCTTGGCGTGTCAGGCACAGGCGAAGACCGACATCCGGGTGATCGCTGAAGGCATCGATACGCGTGTTGGAGTCACCGTCAAGTCGATGGGTGCTATTGTGGAATCGGTGTGGCCGCTCACCCATGATATCGTCGAGTTGTCACTGCGACTCGATGAGCCGTTGACCTATACCGCTGGACAATATGCCGACCTTTTTTTGCCGGGCATGACGAGACCTCGAAGCTACTCGTTTGCCCGAGCTCCTGAGGATCGTCCGCAGCAATTGGCGAGTTTTTACGTTCGGCGCATTCCTGATGGGAAGTTCAGTAACTGGGCACACGGCGATAGCTGTGTCGGCTCACGCTTGACCATATCCGGCCCGTTTGGCTCGTTCTGCCTACGAAGCGACACATCCCCCATTCTTTGCATCGCCGGCGGGAGCGGTCTCGCACCGGTCAAGGCGATGCTCGAGCAAGCTTTCCGCGATGAGTGTGCTCGGCCTGTTTTATTCCTGTTCGGTGCACGCACCCAAAATGATCTGTACTGTCTAAAGGAAATGGGCCGCCTCTCGGCGCAATGGAAAGCGGACTTCCAATTTATTCCGGTGCTCTCCAACGAAGCTGCCGACAGCCATTGGCAAGGGCAGCGTGGCATGGTCACGGAACAATTGGGCAAGGTAAATTTTGATCTATCGTCTTGCCAGGCCTATTTATGCGGTCCGCCGCCGATGGTGGATGCCGCTATCTTCGCATTACGCCAAATCGGATTGGTCGAAAGTAGGATTTTCTTTGATCGGTTTATTGATGCCAGTGAGTCCGCGCTAGGCACATTGCAGAAATAATAATTAAATAAAAAAGGAAAATATCATGTCTTTCTCCAATTCGGAAGGCTCGTTGTCCGATTTGCCAAAGAGTCCGATCATGGGTCAGATGATGAGTCAGCCTTTGCTCATCTCCAGCATCATTGCGCACGCAGATCGGTATTTCGGAAATAACGAAATAGTATCGCGCAGGGTTGAAGGGGATCTCCACCGTTACACATATCGCGATTGCCACAAACGCGCACGACAATTGGCCAATGCGCTGAGCGGCCTTGGTGTCAGTTTTGGCGACCGCGTCGCCACGCTGGCGTGGAACGGTTATCGCCACATGGAGGCATATTATGCCGTCTCGGGCTCCGGTGCAGTACTTCACACCATCAACCCGCGCCTGCATCCCGAGCAGATCGTCTTCATCGTCAATCATGCCGAAGATCAGTACCTGTTGTTCGATATGACCTTCCTGCCGCTGGTGAAGGCCTTCGCGCCGCACTGCAAAACGATCAAGGGTTATATTGCAATGTGCGATCGCGACCGGATGCCGGCCGAAACCGGCATCGATCATCTGCTGTGTTACGAGGATTTAATAGAGGGCAGTTCAGATCAATATTCATGGCCGGTGTTTGATGAAAATTGCGCATCGAGTCTTTGCTATACATCTGGCACGACCGGCCATCCGAAGGGAGCCCTGTATTCTCATCGGTCGACGGTGCTGCATTCCTATGCATCGGTCATGCCGGATGCCCTGAATGTATCGTCGCGCGATTCGGTGCTTCCGGTTGTCCCGATGTTTCACGTCAATGCCTGGGGTTTGCCCTATTCGGCACCGATGACCGGCGCCAGACTGGTGTTCCCAGGGCCTGCGTTGGACGGCAAATCACTTTACGACTTGCTGGAGCAGGAGAAAGTCACGCTCGCAGCCGGTGTTCCGACGGTTTGGCTTGGGCTGCTGACCTACGCCGGTCAAAACAATCTCACGTTCTCGAGCTTCAAGCGCACCGTCATTGGCGGCTCGGCCTGTCCATCAGTGATGATGAAAACCCTCCGCCATCAATACGGCATCGAGGTTGTCCATGCCTGGGGAATGACAGAAATGTCACCATTGGGATCGGCCTGCACGCTTCAGGCCAAACATCTGGGTCTGTGCGAGAAGGCACAGGAGGCCATCCTGGGAAAGCAGGGTCACGCCATATTTGGTGTCGATATGAAGATCGTCTGCGACGAAGGCCAGGAACTACCTTGGGATGGGAAAACCTACGGCAACCTGCTGGTCAAAGGGCCTTGGATCATCAATAGCTATTTCAAGGAAGATAATGCCCACGTCTTACAAGATGGCTGGTTCCCAACTGGTGATATTGCAACGATCGATTCTGATGGTTATATGCAAATTACCGATCGCAGTAAGGACGTGATCAAATCCGGCGGCGAATGGATCAGCACAATCGAGCTTGAAAACATCGCAATATCCCATCCATCGGTATTGCTGGCGGCATGTATCGGCATTTTCCACCCCAAATGGGATGAGCGGCCATTACTGGTCGCCGTCAAGAAACGAGGCGCAATCCTCACAAGGGAAGAGCTGCTTAAATTCTATGATGGAAAAATTGCGAAATGGTGGACGCCAGACGATGTGCTATTTGTGAATGATCTACCTATGGGGGCTACGGGTAAAATTCTAAAAAACAAATTACGCGAGCAACTCAAAAATTATCAACTTACAGACGCTTAAGCCAAAAATAATAACGAAGCGATGGCTTTGCGGCAAGCTATCGCATGAACCCTCAAATGCCCATTTCCCCACATTCAAAATTCATCGGAGACAAACATGAATGGCATTGAATTGGATTACATCATCATTGGCGGTGGGTCGGCTGGCTGTGTCATGGCGGGCCGCCTAAGTGAGGATCCAAAGGTTAGCGTTGGATTATTGGAGGCAGGTGGCAAAGGTGATAGCTGGCTGGTAAAAACACCCGCCGGGATGGTGGCCATGCTTCCGACCCATCTTAACAATTATGCATTCAAAACGATGCCGCAAAGCGCTTTAAATGGCCGCCGTGGCTATCAGCCACGTGGCAAGGCACTGGGCGGGTCATCCGCCATTAATGCCATGGTCTATATTCGTGGCCATCGTTCGGACTATGACCACTGGGCTTCTATGGGGAACACCGGATGGTCATATGAAGATTTGCTTCCTTATTTTATTCGAAGCGAACACAATAATGCGATCCATAACGATTTGCATGGGCAAGGCGGACCATTACAGGTTTCAAATCTGCAAACAGATAATCCATTCCATGACATTTATCTTAATGCCGCACGCCAGACAGGTTACCCCATTAATAGAGATTTTAATGGGCGTGAGCAGGAAGGCATTGGCATTTACCAGGTGACACAAAAGAATGGGGAGCGCTGGAGTGCGGCGCGTGGGTACCTCCATCCCCATATCGGAGTCCGAAAAAACTTGCACATAGAAACAGGGGTTACCGTCACAAAAATTCTCTTTGAAGGGCGACGTGCCATTGGCGTGGAATGCATGCAGGGTGGGAGTCGCCGTGTGTTCAAGGCGCGGCGGGAGATCATTCTTT
Organism: Thiomonas sp. 13-64-67; assembly: GCF_002282795.1. NCBI lineage: Bacteria > Pseudomonadati > Pseudomonadota > Betaproteobacteria > Burkholderiales > Thiomonas > Thiomonas sp. 13-64-67. The sequence continues at coordinate 10,961 of NZ_NCKP01000034.1, read as the reverse complement.
GCGCCGGCGCATTTCAATCTCCTCAGTTACTGATGCTTTCGGGGGTTGGTCCTGGTGCACATTTGCGCGGTCATGCTATTCCGGTGGTGCACGATTTGCCGGGCGTAGGCCAGAATCTGCAGGATCACCCGGATTTCATCTTCGGCTATGAAGCTAAGAGTCTGGATCTTCTGGGCATCTCACTGCGGGGCACTCTGCGAATGACGACAGAGATTTGGAAGTACTTTCGAAAGCGGCGTGGTATGCTGAGCAGTAATTTCGCTGAAGGCGGCGGTTTTTTGAAAACAGACCCCGCATTACAGGCACCTGATATCCAACTTCATTTTGTCGTCAGCCTCGTCGACGACCATGCGCGCAGGCTACACGCAGCGCACGGTTATTCTTGTCACGTCTGCGTATTGCGACCCAAAAGCCGTGGCCAAGTTTCATTGGCCAGTCGCGACCCTATTCAAGCCCCCAACATCGATCCCGCGTTTCTCGTACATCCGGACGACATGGACACGCTGGTAAAGGGCTTCAAGATGACACGCAAGTTAATGGATGCACCTGCGCTTGCACAAATTCGCCACAAAGACCTATTTACAGCCGACGTTCGCACGGATCAAGACATTCGCGATGTGCTGCGGGCTCGCACAGATACCGTTTATCACCCAGTAGGCACGTGTAAGATGGGAATTGATGCTATGGCTGTCGTTGACCCTCAATTGCGAGTTCACGGCATTCAGGGTTTGCGTGTTGTCGATGGTTCAGTCATGCCGACACTGATTGGGGGCAACACCAATGCTCCGATCATTGCGATCGCAGAGAAGGCTGTAGACCTTCTACGTGCGGCGAGCTGAAGCGAACTGAACCAACTTGTGGCGACAGACCGAGACGCACCATGAACCTCATCTTCCAAGAATTTTCCGCGGGCGCTACCCAGATCTCTGCAGAAGAAGCGTTTCCAGACCTAGATCGCGACCTTCAACAACTGGCCGAGAACCGTGACCATTGGGTGAAAACAAGCGTAGCAGAGCGTATCGCGATCCTGGCTGAAATCAAGGAAGCGCTCTGGCCTGTGTCAAAGTCTTGGGCCGAAACCGCCGCCCGCAAAAAAGGTATTGCGATCGGCTCGCCTTTAGAAGGTGAGGAGTGGATCTCCGGGCCCTACGCAGTCATGAGTTACTGCAATCAGATGATGACGACCCTGTCCCGGGTCTCAGGCAAGCACCATCTTGATCATGTGCCTTTGCGGGAGCTCCCGAACGGTCAGTTGGCCGCAACCGTGTTGCCACGCTCAGTCTGGGACCATCTGCTTTTCAGTGGGGTGAAGGTTGAAATCTGGATGGAACCTGGCGTCAACCGGAACAACCTGTCGCAGCACACGGCATCGGCCTACGATTCAACCAGTCCCGATCACCAGAAGGGGCGGGTGTCGTTGGTGCTGGGAGCCGGGAATATCGCCGCCATCGCGCCACTGGATGTCTTTCATAAATTGTTTGCCGAAAATGAGGTGGTCATCCTGAAGATGAACCCGGTGAACGATTACCTGATCGAGTTTCTCCAGCCGGCGCTCAAACCACTGATTGACCGCGGCTTCCTCGTCATCGTGCGCGGTGGTACAGAAGTCGGGCAGTATTTATGCAACCACCGGCTGGTGGAGTCCATTCACATCACGGGCGCGGGCGCTTCGCACGACGCCATCGTCTGGGGCCCAGGTGATGAAGGACGCGCCAATAAGGCTGCCGGCACACGCAAGAACACGCGCGCCATCACCTCGGAATTGGGGGCCGTGTGCCCGACCATCGTAGTCCCTGGCCCTTGGTCTGCGGCCGACATCGCTTTCCAGGCCGAGCATGTGGCGACCCAGAAATTACATAATTCCGGGTTCAATTGCGTGGCTTGCCAAGTATTGGTGATGCCGCGTGACTGGGGTCAGAAGTTTGCCTTTTTGGACGCACTCGAGCGCATCATGGCAACGTCCGAAGCCCGTGCCCTGTACTACCCTGGTGCGAAGGAGCGACTGGCTGGGTTTGCAGCGAGCAATCGCTCAACCAAGGCCCTGCGCCGCACCGGTGGCGAAGATGTGCTGATCGCCCCTCTGGATGTGAAGAACAACGTATCCGCCAGATCCGTTGAAGTGTTTGCGCCGGCCCTGAGCGTCACGGAAATCGACGGCACTGATCCAGATTCCTATCTAAGGGATGCAATCCGATTTGTGAATGAGCAACTCTACGGAACATTGGGCGCCAACATCGTCGTTCACCCCGCGACTATCGCTCGCATGGGACGCCAACGCTTTGAGGATTTGCTTGCCGAGTTGCGTTATGGGACGATTGCAGTAAATGCGTGGACTGGTCTTGCCTTTCTGATGCCGCAGGCGCCCTGGGGCGCCTTTCCGGGGCACGACATCGCCGACGTCCAAAGCGGTATCGGCGTCGTACACAACACTTACCTTTTTGAAAAGCCGCAGCGTACTGTGGTTGAGGCCCCATTCAGGCCCTTTCCTCGTAATCTGTTGAGTTTGTCGTTTACACTGCTGCCGCGCCCGCCTTGGTTTGTGACCAACCGCAAATCCCGTATCCTGGGTCGTTTGCTGCTGGCTTTCGAATATCGCCCAGGATTTTTCAAGATTCCCCGCATCTTCCTAAATGCGCTGCTTGGGTGAATTTTGATATGTATCATTTATCGTAGAGGGTTCTCCTGCGCCGCGACGCCTCTGGGGCACCTCGAAAAACCTCCTCGTCCCTGGCATGATGTGGCCGATGTCGAGGGCATGAGGAAGTGGAGATGATCAAGGTCAGTCTGTTCGCGGAACAAGAGCGCGAGACGAAACTGGACAAGATCGGCGACGCGCTGAGCAAGCTGGCCGCGCACGTGGACTTCCCGGCGCTGGCCGCAGAGATCGACGCGGCGGCGCCTCGGCTGGCCGCGAACGCGGCGGCCGGCCGCCGTTTCCGACTGGACCTTCAAAGAACGGCTGATCAAGGCCGGCGCCACCGCGCGGATCTTCGAGGCAGTGAGCCGACAACTCGACCGCCACGGCTACATCGCGCGTGGCGGGCAGATGATCGATGCCATCATCGTGCCGGTGCCCAGGCAGACGCTGACCAGGGACGAGAAAGAGATGATTCAGCAGGACGCGATGCCGGCCGAGTGGTCGGCCCCGAAGCGTCGGCAGAAGGACGTGCAGGCGCGCTGGACCCAGAAGCACGGCAAGAGCTCCTTCGGCTACAAGCTCTCGAGCAGCGTGGACGGGCGGCACAAGCTGATCCGCCGCGTGCACGTGAGCACGGCCAGCGAGCACGACGCCCTGCACTTCGAGCAGGTGCTCGACGCCGGCAACACCTGCCGCGATGTCTGGGCCGACAAAGGCTATGTCGACGGTGAGCGCGAACAGCGCCTGACGGCCCGGGGCTGGCGCATGCATATCCAGCGCAAGGGGCAGGCTGGCAAGCCACTGTCGGATTGCCAGGAGCGACGCAACCGTCGCATCGCCAAGACACGCGCCCGGGTGGAGCATGTGTTCGCCAGCCTGGCGCAGATGGGCGGCAAGGCGCTGCGCAGTATCGGCCTGGAACGGGCGACGCTGCATCTGAACTGGAAGGCCACCGCGTATAACCTGCGACGCCTGTGCACGCTGATGGAGGTCGGCCCAGCGCCATTCTGACGCCCGAAGTGGGCCTGGAGCGGTCGAAATCGACCGGATCCGAGCGCCAGAGGGCACAAAGATCCCCGCGCTGCCCTTCGCAGGGCCCGGAACTGGGCTCGATTGCGGCGTCATCATGGCGAGGTCAGCGCAAAAATCGGGTAATTCGAGGTGCCCTCTGGTATAATGAAGCATCAGACTTGATGCTGATCTTTATATTTCGTCGATTCCCCTGTGTCTATTGCGAAATGCCAGCACTCGTGATTTCGTCCAGCGTGAGAGATTCATAACATGGCCCAAAAAAAACGGGCGATTCCCCTCTCGGAACCAAAGGGTAACCGTTATCGCATCATCGAAGCGGCACTCGAGATGTTCAACACCCACGGTGAACGCAACATCACGACGAATCATGTTTGCGAGCAAACGGGTATTAGCCCTGGCAATCTTTATTATCATTTTCGAAGCAAGCAGGAAATTATTTATGAGATCTACCTTCGCCTCGAAGAAGATCTCCTTTCGACCCTGAATATTCCGCCTGAACGGCAACTCTCAGTTAATGATATTTTTATCTATGTAAACGGCCTATTTCAAACAGTTTGGAAGTATCGTTTTTTCTTTCGTGACCTGGCTTGGATGGTTGAAAATGTGCCGGGCCTTCAGGCGAGATATATTAAATTTTCTGAGCGCGTGGTGGAAAAGGGCAATGCCATTTATTCTGACCTAGTCAAGATGGGCGTTATGAGCGCCTCCTATAGCGAAATTCAATTTCTGACGGTAAATAGTTGGGCCCTGCTCACGTATTGGTTGACGTATGCCCGCATACACATCTCTGACGCCAATGACGAGGCAATTATTGTTTTTGGCATAAGACATTTTGTGGCATTATTCTATGCGTATCTTCTTCCGGATTCAAAAATTTATATTGACCAGTTGATGGGAAGCCAGTGGGTTTATGAAAAGGCGAAGGATTAAACTAAAGAGCACCTCGAATTACCCGGTTTCTGAGCTGACGCCCTGTGACGAGGCAGCGATTGCGTGTATTTTCGAGAGATTTCGGGATTGGTCGGCCAGCTTTTCCGCCTTCTTTGGCGCCGAACGGGTCGCTTCCGACCGATTCCGGCCCATTTCGGGCGTCAGAACGGTTGCGGACCGACCTCCATCAGCGTGCACAGGCGCCGCAGGTTGTAGGCGGCGGCCTTCCAGTGCAGGTGCAACGTGGCACGCGCCAGACCGATGGTGCGCAACGCCTTGCCCCCATCTGCTCCAGGCTGCCTTCAGGAGGGTCGGTCGTCGAGGCGGCACCAGCCGTTCCTCTCGCCGCCATCAACCTGCATGTGGCAGTTCAAGCAGCCTGATTGCTTGACCGAGACAGTACCAACAAGCAATTCCAACATTCCATTTCAGATGCCCCTGCCTCGCTCGTGGTGGTTGTCGCTTGAGTGCTTGCTTACCCCAACTTCTGCGCCAACTTCTCCGCCTCGATGTGGGTGTAGCGCTTGAGCATGGCGAGTGACTTGTGGCCGGTCATCGAAGCCACTTCCATGACGCCAAGACCTTTCTCGAACAAACGCGACGTTGCCTCGTGGCGTAAGTCATGGAAGCGTAGGTCGATCAGGAATGTGGGGTCGGGCTTGGAGTTGGATGCCGTGCAGTCAGTTTGATACGCCGCCAGCGCACGCACCTTGCAACGCGTCCATGCCTTCTCGAAACTGTCCTTGTTCTGCCAACCGAACACCCGGCCATCAATGCGGCGGGGCAGGGTGCGCAGGGCGTCCAGGGCTGCGCTGGACAATGCCACGGTTCGACTTTCACCATTCTTGGTGTCCACCAGATGCGCGGTGCGTCGCGCCAGATCGATGCGAGACCATTCCAGACCTAGCAGTTCACCCAGGCGCATGCTGGTCTCGACGGCCAGCGTGATGATCTGCGGCAGGCCCACCACTTGCGACCGCGCGGCAGCCGCGCCGCGCCGCAAGGCATCAAGTTCACCGGGCCGCAGCCGACGATCACGTCCCTTTGGCTTTATCGGCTTGCGAATCGCGCGCACCGGGTTGCCCGCAGGCAAGGTAATGGACATTTCCTGCTCGGCATAAGTGAACAGGTTCGAGAGCGCTGCAAGCCGATGGATAACGGACTGCGCCGCGTAACCTGCCTCGACGAGCTCATTGCGCCACGCCGCCACATCGACACTTCGCACGGCGCTCAGGAATGACGCGCCGAACCGCTCACGTACCACGCGCAGGTTCGACGCCGCACTATGATCCTTTTTCATCGGCAACACATGCTTTGTGTAAAGGGCCACAACCTGATCGATGGTGGTCTTCCCTGCATCGTCGCGTAGCACGGCACGATTGCCGCGTTGGACTTCGCGCTCGACCTCGCGAGCCCAGGCTTCGGCATCGACTTTCAGATCAAAGGTGCGCGAAATGGACGGCATACCGCGCTGCCTGATTTGTGCGCGCCAACCGTTTTTACGCTGCTCGAAGTAGGCCATCAATTCCCCCTAGATTCCCCCAAATGAGGTAAATAATTCATGCAGAGCAAGTGTTCATGCGGGTTCCAGCCTACTACATATCGGAATGGGGTGCAGGGGGTCGGAGGTTCGAATCCTCTCGCCCCGACCAAAATTACTAAGTAAATGACCAGTCGTCAGATCTGATCATTGACGGAAAAGCAATACAAAAGCCCGCTAAAGCGGGCTTTTTCTTTTGGTTCGCATTCCCCACTAAGGGTTCAAGCTACTGCACGCAATGGGGCTTGCAGGGATTCCAGATGCTGCCGCGCCTCGGCTTCTGGCAGGCGCTGCAGCAGGCGATTGGCGCCGGAGATCAACGCGCGCACGGAGGCGGTGACGATGTTGGCGTCCATGCCCACTCCGTAGGTGCTGGTGGCCGTTCCTGCGATGGCCATTTCGACGATGGCCGAGGCTTTGGCATCCGCGCCGAGGCCGAGTGCGCGCTCTTCATAGCTGTGCACGGCCAGTGGCAGGCGCAGGGCATGGATGGCCGCGTCGATGGGGCCGTTGCCTTCGCCTGTGAGGCTCAGACGTTTGCCATCCACTTCGATTTCGAGGCGAACGCCTTGGCGCTCGCCGTGGTCGCTGAGGTGGTAGCTGTGCAGGTGCAACGGCTGCCCAATCTGCACATACTCTTCATTGAACATCTGCCAGAGTTGTTGTGCGGTGACTTCAGCGCCAGTGGCGTCGGTGTGTTTTTGCACCACGCCGCTGAACTCGACCTGCAAACGGCGGGGCATGACCAGACCGTAGGTGGCTTCGAGCAGATAGGCGATGCCGCCCTTGCCGGACTGGCTGTTGACGCGGATGACCGAATCGTAGGCGCGGCCGAGATCGGCCGGATCGACGGGGAGATAGGGCACTTCCCACAGGGCATCGTGACGTTGTGCGGCCAGACCTTTTTTGATGGCGTCCTGATGTGAGCCGGAGAAAGCGGTAAACACCAGATCACCTGCATAGGGGTGGCGGGGATGCACGGGCAACTGTGTGCATTCCTCCACGGTGCGCGCCACGGCGTTGATGTTCGAAAAATCCAGCCCCGGGTTCACGCCTTGCGAATAGAGGTTGAGCGCAAGGGTGACCAGATCGACATTACCGGTGCGTTCGCCATTGCCGAACAGGCAGCCTTCCACGCGGTCGGCGCCAGCCATCACGCCGAGCTCTGCAGCGGCGACGGCGCAGCCCCGATCATTGTGCGGATGCAGCGACAGGATGATGCTGTCACGCTTGTCGAGATGGCGGTGCATCCATTCGATCTGGTCGGCATAGATGTTGGGGGTGCTCATCTCGACCGTGGCCGGCAAGTTGAAAATGATCTTGTTTTCCGGCGTGGGCTGCCAGACTTCGGTCACGGCGTTACACACCGAGACGGCAAAGGGCAATTCGGTGCCGCTGAACACCTCGGGGCTGTACTGGAAGGTCCATTGGGTTTCCGGGTGCTCGGCAGCGATCTGCTTGATGAGTTTGGCCGCATTCACCGCGATCTGCGTGCAGCCCGCTTCGTCGACGTTGAACACGATGCGTCGGAAATTTGGGGCCGTGGCGTTGTACACATGCACGATCGCCCGCTTGGCGCCCCGCAGTGAGTCGAAGGAGCGGCGGATGAGATCTTCGCGCGCTTGGGTCAGCACTTCGATGGTGACGTCGTCGGGTATATGGTCGCCCTCGATGAGTTCGCGCACAAAATCGAAATCGGTTTGCGAGGCAGACGGAAAGGCCACTTCGATCTGCTTGACGCCAACGGCGCACAGCATCTTGAACATGCGCATCTTGCGCTGTGCATCCATGGGTTCGAACAGCGCCTGATTGCCGTCGCGCAGATCAGTGCTCATCCAGATCGGCGGCTGGGTGATGACCCGATCGGGCCAGGTACGGTTTTTCAGATCGATCTGAGGAAAGGCGCGGTATTTGGTGTTCGGTTGCTTCAACATGAGGTCATCTCCAGAAAGCGAATGGGGTTGCGCAGGGCATAGAGGGTGCGACGATGGGGCGGTTGGGCTGTCGCGGGTGCAGGGCCCGACCGCCGGTGGGTAGTCGTCTCAGATCGGTGCAGAAAATCGTCATGGCAAGCGCATATAAAAGAAAAGCGCCCGGTGGCTTAAGCCGCGGGCGCTTGGGATTTGGAAAACGAGATGAAAACGTCAATCAGTCGCGCGCGGCATTAAATGGCAAAGCCAGTAGTAGACCGCCCAGTAGCAAAGCCTCGCAAGCGCCCTCGCCGCCTCCGAAAGACCGAACACTGACATCACGCGCAACTTCAGCGTTGATTGATAACTTTGAGGCGAAAGGAATGCGAGACATAGACATGAGAGCAAGTTAGCAAAAGTCTGCATTTTCGTCAATGCCAGGGCGGGGACGACGACAGGGTAAATCGGCCCAGCTTGCCGCCATCCACAACGGCAGTGTGGCGGCGGTGAGTCCGCCGGGGCCGTGTTTGCGGGCGTAGTGGATAGCCGCTTGGCCGTGCAGCCAGACGGCAGCGAGCACTGATGAAGCCTTCCCTGTTGCTGCGAGCAGGGCGGCCGCGCTGCCGGCCAGCACATCGCCGCTGCCTGCCGTGGCCAATAGGCCATTGCCGGTGGCATTGATCCACGCTGTTTGTTGCGGCGAGACGATGACGGTGCCGTGACCCTTGAGCACAATCCAGCAGGCGAAGCGCTGAGCCAGGGTGCGCGCAGCGGTGAGACGGTCCGACTCAATCGCCTGTACCGAGACGCCCAACAGTCGGGCGGCCTCGAGGGGGTGGGGCGTCAATAGGGTTGTGATGGGGTTGCGTTGCCGTAGCAGGGTTTGCAGCGAATCAGTCGCGGCCAGGAGGTTGAGCGCGTCGGCGTCGAGCACCAGGGGAACGGGTTGGGCCAGGGCCTGCGCCAAGTAGGTGCGGGCGGTGTCTTCGCAACCGGCGCCGGGGCCGACGAGCAGGCAGGTTCGGCCGCCTTGCGCGTCGAGCAACGCGGCGGGGGAGCGCAGCATCAGTTCTGGCGCCAGCAGATCTACGGCGGGGGCTTGGTGATCGAGCAGGCCGACGAACACTCTGCCGGCGCCGAGCTGGGCTGCTGCGCGGGCGGCGAGCAGGGCAGCGCCTGTCATGCCGGCGGCACCTCCGATCACCGCGACGTCGCCCCGCTGGCCCTTGTGGGCGGACTGTGCCAAGTCGGGCAGCAGAGGGCGAATCAGATCGGCGCCGAGCCAGGTGGCATCAATTGCTACCTGCGGATGATGCGTTGCCGCACTGACGCCGAGATCGTCATGCCACAGCGTGCCGCACAAGCTTGATGCGGGGCCGGTGCATAAACCGGGCTTGAGCCCGAGCAGGCTGAGAGTCACGTTGGCGCGCACGCAGACGTCGGTTGCGGCGCCGGTGTCGGCATCCAGCCCCGAGGGCAGATCGACGCTGAGCACGGGGGCGCCGCGCTGCGCGTTGAGCCTTTGAATGATCTCGGCCATCTGCGCTCGCATGGGGCCCCGCAGGCCGAGGCCCAGCAGCGCGTCGATGTAGAGATCGGCCTCGGGTAAGGTGCTGTGATCGTCCCAGGCGCACCGAACCTCAGCCGCCAGCGCCTGCGTCCAGGCCCACGCGGCGTCGGCGGGCAGGCGAGAGCGCCATTCGTTCAGCGTCTTGGCGCCGCAGGCGAGGACGAGCACGTCGCGTCCGGCCTGGTGCAACTGTGTGGCCGCCACCAGGCCGTCGCCGCCGTTGTTTCCCGCGCCCGCGAGCACGACGACGCGTCTTGCGTGCGGAAAGCAAGCCTGCGCCAACCGGGCCACGGCACTACCCGCGCGCTGCATGAGGCTGTGCGGGGGTAATGTGCGCGCGGCCTCGGATTCGATCTGGCGCAGCGCGTCGACGCGATACACCGGCTCGGATTGCAGGGGGCTGATGCGTTTGAGCATGTGCGTAATTTCTCCCTCAAATGAAGCCGAGCAGACCCAACAATGCCCCGGCGAGCAGTAGCCATAAGGGGTTGAGCCGTGTGCGGACGACCAGCACGACGCTAAGCAGCATGAGCGCGATGCGCTGCCAATTGGTGGCTTCCTGCCGCGCCAGCAGCCAGCCGGAGGAAAGCAGCAGGCCGACGGTGATGGGCGCCATGCCATCGTGCATGGCACGTACCCAGTGGCGATCCTTGTGAATCCGGCTGTAGCGGAAATAGGCCACGGTCATGAGCGATGACGGCAGAATCAGCCCGATGGCTGCCAGCAGGGCGCCGGGCAGCCCGAGAATCTGCCAGCCGAGCAGGGCGGAGAACAGAATCATGTTGGGGCCGGGAGAAGCCTGCCCCAGCGCCAGGGCCGAGGTAAACGCCGAATCGCTGAGCCAATGTTGCTCCACCACCAGATAGCGGTGCATGTCGGGCAGCAGGCCGATGGCGCCGCCCACTGAAAGCACAGACCACAGCAGAAAATGGCCGAAAAAAGCCAGGGCGACAGAGAGGGTGTGCATCAGGCCCTCCGAATGCGCCACCAGGCCAGTGCTACGGCAATCGGCCCGAGCACGACCAAGACCCAGAGCAGGTTGATACGCAGCAGGCCCACCCCGGCAAAAGCCAGCCCCGCCCAGCCCCAGTTGGGCAGGTCATGGCGAATGGCGGGAAAGAGCTTGATGGCCATGGCAATCACTAGTCCGGCCACCACGGCAGACATCCCCTGCAATGCATGGGCCACTGCGGGCGTGCTGGCGTATTGGGCGTAGGCGATGGCAACGAGGAAGATCAGCACCAGCGGCGCGACCAGCATGCCCGCCAGGGCCACGGCCGCCCCGCGCCAGCCGAAGAAATGCTGCCCGACCATCAGGGCAAGATTGATCAGGTTGGGCCC
>NZ_NCKP01000132.1:0-2535 GCF_002282795.1 Thiomonas sp. 13-64-67 | reverse complement strand
CGTTGAGCGGCGGGGTCGGCCCGCGCAGCACCAGAATCCGCGGGGGAACACGCACGCTCCAGCCGCGTTCCAGCCGCCCGCGCTCCAGCCCGGCGCTGATGAAGTTGGTCGCCCAGCGTCGCTCCGCCCCGGTGAAGGTTTGATCGATGCGTTGACGCAGCGTTTGCACCACTTCATCGGGAATGACCAGATCGGGACGGCCCTGCAGCCAGTCCTGCAACCCCTGCTGCGCAATCCACTCACGCACCTGCGCCTGAATACGCGCCCGATGGTGCTCTGCGTTCGCGCGGCGTTGCTGCAAGCCGTTCTCTGCGGCCTGCGGCTTGGACGCAGCGACGGCGAATCCTTTCCAGTCGCTCAAGCCCAGCCCCGCACCACGTGAAAGCCAGCCTCGCGCACGAGTTGTTCGATCGGGTCGCGTAAAGACTCGATGACCCTGCGCGCGGGCAGGGCGCTGAAGCGTCCCCAGGGCTCGGCGCCGCGCTGCCAGTGCCCCATGAAGAATTCGATGAGTTCGCCCGACAACCCCGTTTGCATCAGACGCGAACGCAGCCAATGCCGACTGGTGTTGCGCGGCAGGGTATAGCCGGTGACCTGCTCCAGCGCGGCGTGCATTTCTTGCGTGGGGCGGTTGATGCATTCGAGTTGGCCACGAACACGCCGCAGATAAAACAGCACCGGCGGCGGTGAGATCAGGGTCTTAGGCGTCAGGCGGGTCAGGGTGGCGCGGGCGTGTCGGGCGTAAACGCGCAGTTGCTCCAGCGCGGTCGTGCAAAGCGGCGCCAGGCGGGTGGCGGATGCGGAGATATCGTCCTTGTCGCTGAGGAGAACGACACCGTGATGCCCATCGATCTGATTCCAGTGGGGTAGGGGTTGCCCCACATCGCGCAACCCCAGGCTGAATCGCAGCAGGGCGTGGACATACTGCGTGAAGGCGTTGTGCAGAATCAGTAGAGCGTCGTCGGCCAAGGGAGTGGACCGCGCATGCGTCAGCGCTTGATCCAGGCTGTGGGCCAGCGCCTGCACCGTCCGGTCCATCGGGACGATGGGCGCGCCCACACCGATGTCCGATGCGTCAGGTTCGATTGCCGAGGCGGGATGGGCGCCGTCGTTCTCACCCAAGCGGGGGTCGGCCTGCTGCAACGCCTTCCAGGCCCGCTCCTGCTCCTGGCGGATCCGGCGCACGAGGTCACCCGTGGGCACGTGCAGATAGTGCAGGCCGGTGTCGGCCAGTAGATGCGGTCGTCCCGTAGCCAGACTGGCCAGGGCATGATCGCGTCGCTGTTCGACGAGCCGACGAAACATCCATTGCCCCACCGCGCTGAGGGTGAGCCGTCCGGAGGTCTGTATCACTTGATCGCGCAGCCAAGCGGCTGCCTGTTGCTGCAGCGGCCCGGGTTTGATCTCATAGGCGTCGACCGGTGTTTTGCGCGGATGGGGGGATAAGCGCTGCACGCTGGGTAGTGCGTCGATCACCGGACGCAGTACGACGGGAAGCGGAACGTCGATGGCGTCCGCACAAGGTCGTGCTTTGCTACGGTCGACGCCGCGGTAAACCGGCTGACCTGCAGGACGTAGCACGGGCAAGCGCAATGTCCAGCGATCCAGCAGTAACAAGGGATACCGCGGGGCGGCCTGCGGTGCATCGTCTTGGGTTTTGCTGTCGGCGCAGAGGGCCTGCCACAGCCGCGCCACTTCCGCTTCGGTGAGTCGCGTCCAATCCGCGGCGAGCAACTGCATCGACCGTTCGCGGCGGGCGATGAGCGCCCGGGTGCGCAGCACCTGTTCGGCCAGGCTGCGTTCCTTGGGCGCGACTGGAGTGGGATCGAGCGGGTCGTCTTCGCCAGTTTCGGTCCACTCGACGTATTCTTCTTGCGGGTCGAATTCGGCAAGGCTGAGCCCGCTGCGCTTAAGCGCCTCCACCGTCGTGGTGCGCAGCCGCGTCACGGATTGAATCCGCAGGGTATCGCCGAGATCAAGCCGGAGTTTTTGGGGCGGTGGGCTGTAGGTCTCGCCGCTGTCTTCATCGCCCTTCTCCGGGGTGCCATTGAGCAGGCCCTGGTGACGCAGCACCGGCTCGATGATGCGGCGAATGGCATCGACCTGCGGCTCACGCTCGCTCGATGTAGGCATGCGGATCCAGTCGTTTGCCAGGGGGCGCTCGGCCAGAATCTGAGGGTGGCTTTGTACCAGTTCGCGCAAGGCCGTACAGGCGTCGTAGATCGGAGAGGATCCGGCTTGTTCGGCCGCGAGTTCCTGCGCACGCGCCTTGGCAAACAGCACGACCATCGCGACCGCATTCAGGATTATGGGATCGTGCGCCGCATTTGCGTTTCGCCAGTGCCAGCTGCCCAGCAGCGTGTACAGGGGGTGCGAGGACATCACACCGCGAAACGGTTGCAGGCGGGTGGCGACAGGGCGTTGCAACGGTTTGAGGGCAGGCGGGCTCTTGGACGACGGGGGGTTCAGCACGTTCTGCATCGCCTGCAGTCCAGCAATGACCTCGGCAGACGGCGCCACGGCGCCCAGCGCAGT
>NZ_NCKP01000131.1:0-1826 GCF_002282795.1 Thiomonas sp. 13-64-67 | reverse complement strand
CTGGGTCTACCGCAGCGCGGCTACGCCGGCGGTGGTGTTTGACTATTGCGCCAGTCGTGCCGGTGCGCATGCGCGCGACTTCCTGCAGGATTGGTCAGGGACGTTGCTCACCGACGGGTTCAGCGGCTACGCCGCCCTCCACGCCCAGGACTCGATCGTCGAAGCGGGCTGCTGGGCGCATTATCTTGAGTGCAGTTTTATCTGGGGCTCGACGCATGAGGTTACTGTCCGCAGGAGGAGCCGGTCTTGCGCGTCACTCCACATAAATCCGGTGCGTTCAATAGGTTTCTGCATCCGATCTGGCCTGGCTGGCGTATGTCGCTTGTATGGTCACACAGTCACGCAAGACACAGCAATCGGAGCGCACGCCCAGTGCTCAGGACATCCTGCGCGTGTGGCGCGCCGATCGCTGTGTCAGCGCGAGCAGCGCGCAGCAATACCTGCAATGGATCGGCCGGTTTCGATGCTACTGCCGTGCCCTCGGTCTTGATGAAGGCGCCGAGCTAACGCGCGACGGGGTCAAACGCTTCCAGGCCTGGTACACGCTTTCACGCAAGATCAATATCGCCCATCTCGGTCTCGCGAGTTCGTCTATGCGTTCGCTGCGCCGCGTTCACGAGGTCATGGGCATGCCGGTGCCGCCGTGGCAGCCTATCGAACGCCGTCCGCCACCTGCCACGGCGGTTCTGCGCGACTATGCAGCCCACCTTGGGCAACATCGGGGCAACCCCGAGGTCACGATTCGCAAGAAGCTCGACCACGTCGGCAAGCTGTTCGAGCACCTGATGCGGTCCGGCAAGTCCTGGCGCCATCTGAGCTTGCCCGACATCGACGCATTCCTCATCGAATGCGCCAGTCACTATGCCCGCTCGACGACAGCCGACATCGCCAGCACGGTCAGATCCTTTGCCCGGTTCTTGCTGACCAGCGGGCGCATTCGCACCGACCTGGCCGATGGGGTGATATCACCGGTGCAACCAAAGTTTGAACGGCCGCGGCGGGCCTTGCCTTGGGAGGACGTTCAGCGACTTCTGCTTGCTGTGGACACGAGCACGGCGTGCGGGCTGCGCGACCACGCGCTGCTGTTGATGATGAGCACCTACGGCCTGGGCGCGGGTGAAGTCATTGGCTTGCAACTGCAGGACATCGACTGGCGCGCCGGTACGCTGCAGATGTCGCGCCCGAAGACCGGTGTCAATTTCGTGTTGCCGTTGCTTCCTCCGGTGGCCAAGGTGCTGGCCCGGTACCTGCGGCATGGACGTCCGCCGCATACGCCTACGCGGCATGTGTTCATCCAGATGAAGGTGCCATTCGGCGCCCTCACGGCTTCGTCGGCGGTGCGGCACGTGCTCATCAAACATGCCAAGGTCGCCGGTATCCAAGCGCCATACTTGGGCAGCCACGTCTTGCGGCACTCGAACGCCGCGCGGCAACTCGATGTGGGCACCAAGGCACGAGTATTGTCGGATCTGCTCGGCCATCGCGACCCGGATTCGGTGTCGGCCTACGTGCGCATTGCCACGCAGTCGCTGCGTGAGGTCTCTCTGCCGGTGCCTCGATGAGCACGAAGATTACCGCCGACATCCTGGCCCACGACGTAACGCAGTTCCTGGCGTTCAAGCGGGCCATGGGCATGGGCTACCGCTGCGCCGAGTTCGTGCTCAACAGCTTCGTGCGCTTCGTCCGTGACCTGTACGGCGAACGCCCGGTGGCGTTGGACCAAGCGGTGTAAGCGTCCCGCCAACCCCTCTTGACACCCGAAGTGAAGGTCAGGTGCTGAGTGCAGGGGGATTGGTATTCGCCCAGTTGTGCGGCAGCAATTCGCC
>NZ_NCKP01000033.1:0-36403 GCF_002282795.1 Thiomonas sp. 13-64-67 | reverse complement strand
GCGGGAAGGCCTCTGGGTCACGCAGACCGAACGCGACAGCGGCAGCACCGGGCTGTTTGCCGAACGCCGCACCGCCGACGCCGAGCCCACTTCCCCCGCCTCCGCAAACGGCGACTCCATCACCCAAGACGAATTCGAGCGCGTGCTCGACGACCTCTACGGCACAGGCCAGGCGCCGGGCGCGGCACCTGCTGGCGCCCTTGCCGCACCCGCCAGCCGTACCGCCGACGAGATCACCCAGGACGAATTCGAGCGCGTGCTCGACCAGATTCACGGCGCAGGCCACGCCCCAGGCCAGGCCAGCGCGCCAGCGCCCGAAGTTGCGCAAAAATCCGAGCAAAAAGTCGCACAAAAAACCGAGCCCGCCGCACCGTCGGCACGCTCGGCCAACGGCAGCGCCGCCGAAGAAACCTCCATCCGCGTCGATTCCACCCGGCTCGACCAGGCGATGAACCAGGTCGGCGAACTCGTGCTGCTGCGCAACCGACTCAGCGCCGCCGTGGCCCGCATGGCGCAGGAAGACGAAGCCCTGGCCCGGCTGGCGCGCGAAACCGATCTCGCCGTCAACGACCTGCAAAACACCGTCATGCGCCTGCGCATGCAGCCGTGCAAACGCCTGTTCCAAAGCCTGCCCCGGGTGGTGCGCGACGCCTCGCGCAGCCTGGGTAAAAAAGTGCGGCTGGACATCGAGGGCGAAGACGTGGAAATCGACAAAACCGTGGTCGATGCGCTCTCCGGCCCGCTCATTCATCTGGTGCGCAACGCGCTCGACCACGGCATCGAAGAGCCTGAGGTACGCCGTCAGGCCGGCAAGCCCGAGGAGGCCGTGCTGCGCGTGCTCGCCCGCCATCTGGGCGACAAGGTGCAGATTCAGGTGGGCGACGATGGTCGCGGCATGAACGCGCAAAAAATCATGCAGCACGCCATTTCCAAAGGCGTCATCACCGCGCAGGAAGCCGCCCGCCTTTCCGAGCGCGAGATGCTCGAACTCATCTTTCTGCCCGGCTTCTCCACCAAAGAGCAGGTCAGCGAACTCTCCGGCCGCGGCGTCGGCATGGACGTGGTGCGCTCCACCGTCGCCTCGCTGCGCGGCCGCATCGACATCGACACCACGCTGGGCAAGGGCAGCACCCTCACGCTGGAGTTGCCGCTCACCATGGCCGTGCTGCCGGTGCTGTATTTCCGCCTGCGGCGCGAAACCTACGCCCTGCCGGTGGCGGCCATCGAAAACCTGCTCGCCATCGACCCCGAGCAGGTGCACTCGATCTCCGGGCGGCTGATGGTGCAGGTCGATGGCAACCGCGTGGTGCCCTACATCGATCTCGGCCAACTGCTGCAAGACCGCCCGATCGAGCTGCTCAAAGACCAGAGCGAAGGCATTCTCATCGAGCAGGGGCTGCTGGTGGTCTCAGAGGCCATGGGCACCGAAGACTCGGTGGTCAAACCGCTGGACATCTCCACCAACGACACCCTCTACCAAGGCGCCACCATCTCGGGCAACGGCGAGGTGGTGCTCATTCTCGACGGCGCCGCGCTGGCCCGGGTGCAACGCAAGAGCTGACCCATCATGGACGACCAATCTCTCGACACCCTGCGCCGCGATTTCATCGCCGTGGCTGATGCCACCTACGCCTTTCAGGGCGCGCTGAAAAAACGCCTGCGCGAAATCGACCGCAAGGCGCTCAACGCCCAGGTGCTGGTCAAGCGCCACGGCAAGGAACTCGCCGGCTACGGCGTGGTGGCGCAGGCTTTCCGCGAAGGCGCGCAGGCCATGCAGGCTGCCGCCGAGCAGGTGCAAAAGCTCATCAACCCGTTGATGCTGCACTTCATGGAAACCCTGCGCGATGCGCAGCAGATGGAGAGCCTGCGCAACATTCACAACGCCGCCACCGCGCATTGCCCCTCACTGGCCGAGCGCATGCGCCAGCACGCCGACATGCAGGATCGCCACGCTGCGGGCAGCCGCCGCGCCGGTCTGGCGCTCAACTCGGCGCTCGACCGCTTTCAGTCCGTCATTGCCGAGCTCGACTATGTCGTGGTCAACGGCCGCATCGAAGCGGCGCTGAAAGGCACGGTCAGCGCGCCGCTGGCGCAGGTTTCTCTGGAAATGGATCGGTCTGTGAGCGGCGTGCAGGAATTGCTGCGCACCTATCGCGAACAAATTGAAAGGATCATCGAATGAAATCGCTGCAATTTTTCAGCCAGGGTAACCACCACTGGAACATCATCTACGACCAGGACGAGCGCCGCGTCATCGACTCCAACGTCTACGCCTTGAGCGTGGACGACCAAACCCTCATCCTGGATCCGGGCGGATTCGAGATCTTCCCGCAGGTTTTCAGCGCCCTGGTCGAAGTGGCCCCACCCGGCTCGCTCAAAGCCGCTTTCGTCAGCCATCAAGACCCCGACATCGCCTCCAGCCTGCCGCTGTGGAACGCCTGCAGCCCGACCATCGCCTGGCATGTGCCCAAGCTGTGGAGCGGCTTCATCCGCCATTACGGCGCGCTCGACGCCGATCTGCGCGACATTCCCGATGAAGGCGGCGAAATGACTCTGGGCTCCGCCCGGCTGCAGTTCGTCCCCGCGCATTATCTGCACTCTTCGGCGAACTTCCACGTCTATGACGCCTTCGCCAAAGTGCTGTTCTGTGGCGATGTGGGCGCGGCGCTGCTGCCCGCCGGTCACGCGCCCTTCGTCGATCGCCGCAACATCGAATCACCCGCCGCGTTCGACGAGCACATCAAGTCTGCCGAGTATTTCCACAAACGCTGGATGCCGTCGATGGCCGCCAAGCGCAATTGGTGCGAGCGTGTCTCGAAGATGGACATCGACTTTCTCGCCCCGCAGCACGGCGCCATTTATACCGGCCAGAACGTCAAGCGCTTCATTGACTGGTTCGACGCACTCAAGGTCGGCTCGGCCATCGAGTAAGCCCCCCCATCTCACCCTAATTTCTCTCGTCACCATCATGGACGCCACCGCCCTCCACTATCTGCAACAAGCTCTGGAACCGCTCGACAGCCTGGAAATGCTGGCCGAGGCCGACGCCGCCATGGAAAACCCCGTGTTCTACATGAACCGCGCCGCGCGCGAAACCATGGAGCGGTTTCACACCACCCTCAACTCGGCGCTGCGCGGCGCCGACGTGCGCAACGCCCTGCACCACTCCATCCACCAGTTCCACAAAGACCCGGAACGCATCCGCGCCATCCTGCGGCGTCTGGCCGACGGTAGCCTGGACAAGCATGTGCAGGAGATGGCCGTGGGCAAGGTGATCTTCGCGCTTGTTTTCGTTGCGGTGCGCGATCCGCAAGGCCAGGTCATCGCCTTTCACGCCAGTTGGCGCGATGTGTCGCACCTCAAAGACATCAGCGCCGTGAGCGATCGGCTCAAAGAGGTCGTCAGCACCCTCAACAGCGCGGCTGGCGATATCGGCCAGTCCATGACCTCGGTGGATACCGCCATTGGCAATGTGGGCCGCGCCATCAACGGCAACGGCGCCGCAGTCTCGCACCTGCAAGAACAGGTCAACGCCATCAGCGCCATCGTGCGCAATATCCGCGAAATCTCTTACCAGACCAATCTGCTCGCGCTCAACGCCGCCATCGAGGCCGCCAGAGCCGGCGAGCATGGCCGCGGCTTTGCCGTGGTCGCCGACGAAGTGCGCAATCTGGCGCGCCGGGTACAGGTCGCCACCGCCGAGGTGGAGGAAAACACCACCGCCATCGGGCAGCAGGCCCACGACATCGCCACCACCAGCGCCAATTCGGGCAAGGAGCTCGATCTGGTGCAGTCGGTCGTGGTTCGCATGAACAACCAGGTCAGCAATATGCAGACCAACGCCACGCGCATGATGCTGCAGTCGGCGCAGGAAGATCACAAAGACTTTGTCAATCACATCCTGGCCGAAGTCTCGAAGGACAAACAGGCCAAGCTCCCCACGGAAGTCACCGACCACCACAACTGCCGCCTGGGCAAGTGGTATGACAGCCAGGGCGTGGCGACTTTTGGCGGCCTCTCCGCCTTCCGCGCGCTCGAAGCGCCGCATGCGCAGATTCACGCCACCGCGAAGCAACTGCTCGAAGCGGTGCACGGCGGTCAGCGCGATCAGGTGGCGCGTCTTTCCAGCTCACTCAGCGATCAAGAAGATCTGATCGTCGACCGACTGCAGGCGCTCAGCGATGCCATCGAGAGCCAGAGCAAGGTCGGCTGAAGCCCTGCCCGACCCGACAACCGGAGACAGTCAGTGGAACCCGACAGCCCCGACATGGCAACCCTCGTGGATGCGGACGCATCCTCCCCCTCCCAACCTCCCCCACTGCGTGGAGGAGGAGACAACCAGACTCCCTCTCCACAGGCTGGGGAGGGTTGGGGTGGAGAGGGCGGCCGTGAGAAAAAACAAACCTCAGTCAACACCGGAGCTCAAGTCCCCCCCGGCGGGCTGCTTGAGCGCGTACGCGAAGACCGCGAGCGCGTGCTGCAAGCCGTGCTCGATTTGATCAGCGGCAAGGGCGAAGCCGCGCTGCGCGATATCGACCTGATCGACGCCGACGATTGGGCGCGCAAGCTCGGCGGCGTGCGGCAGATGTTGCTGCACGGCGTGGACGCGCTGCGCACCACCACCCAGTCGCTCGCGTTCGCCGAAAGCCGCACCGCCGGTTTCGATCACGACATCCACGGCCTGTCGCAGCGGGTGGGCGATATGGCGGCGCGGCTGCAAGGCGCAGCCCTGCAAACCCACACCGCGCAAACCCAGCTCGACGATTTGCGCAGCGGCGTACAAGCCACACCGAAGCCAAGCTCACCGGCTTTGTCGATGCCGTGCGCTCAGTCGAGACGCTCACTGCGGGCATCAGCGAAATCGCCTCGCAGACCAATCTGCTGGCGCTCAACGCCGCCATCGAGGCCGCTAGAGCCGGCGAGCATGGCCGCGGCTTTGCCGTGGTCGCCGACGAGGTGCGCAATCTGGCGCGCAAAACCGCCCGCATCACCCATGAAATCGAAGACCTCACCCACAATCTGCGCGACCAGTCGTCCGACGTCGGGGTGGATATGGCTCGCTCGGTGCAACGAGTGCAGCGTGTCGGCGCCTTGGTCACCAACACCGGCGAAACGCTGGTCGAGGTCAAGAGCATGCTCGGCAAGGTACGCACAGTCGCGACCGAGCAGACCGCTCTGATGCGCCAACTGGTCAGCGACGCCGACCGCCAGCGCCTGGATGCCGAACAGGCCGCCGCGCTGATGCAGGTGCTGGTGCAACGCTTCGAGGCCATGATGACCCTCATCCGCACCTCACGCGAGCAGCTCAAGACCGGCGTCACCGCGGTGTCGAAGTGGCTTGACCCCGCCGTCACCCTGCGGGTCTCGCTGGCCATGCACTACCAGTGGATCGGCCAGTTGCTCACCGCGGCGCAGAAGCAAGAGAAGATCGACATGGATGTGTCGAACTTCCACGGCTGCTTCTTCGGCAAGTGGTACTTCGGTGCGGGCGCGGGCTACTTTGGCAGCGACGCGGGCTTTGTCGGCGTCGATTCCGTTCACGAGGACGTGCACCGCACCGGCCAGGCACTGGTCGAAGCCATCCGCACCGACAACACCGCCCGCACCACCGAGCTGGCCACCCGGCTGGAAGCCTTGAGCGACACCATCACCGACCGTCTGGAAGCGCTGATGCGCCAGATTCCCTGATTCATTCATTGCAGCCCACAGGACCCCACCATGAATTCCAACGTCTTGCAAGAAGTCGACGAGCGTTCCAACCTCGCTGGCACCAATAAATTCGAACTGCTGCTGTTTCGCCTTGGCGAAGAGCCGCAATCGTCGCGGCGCGAGCTGTTCGGCATCAATGTGTTCAAGGTGCGCGAGGCGCTGGTGATGCCCCAGGTCACCGTCATGCCCGGTGCACCCAAGCATGTGCTGGGCGTGGCCAATATCCGCGGGCAGATCATCCCCGTCATCGACCTGCCGGCCGTGGTCGGCTGCGTGCCCAAGACCGGGCTGAACATTCTGGTCGTCACCGAGTACGAGCGCTCGGTGCAGGGCTTCGCGGTGGAAGAGGTTGAAGAAATCGTGCGGCTGGAATGGAGCAAGGTGCTGTCGGCCGAGGCCAACGCCGTAGGCGGCATGGTCACCAGCATCGCCCGCCTGGAAGACGATCAGACCACCCGGCTGGCGCTGGTGCTCGATGTGGAAAAGGTGCTGCGCGATGTGCTGCCCTCACGCGTGCATGAGGTGAAAGACACCCACAATATGGGCCCGGCGCTGGGGCTGAAGCCCGGCGCGGTCATTCTCACGGCCGACGACTCCTATGTGGCCCGTGCGCAGATCGAGAAGGCCTTGCAGGCACTGCACGCGCCCTTCGTCAGCACCAAAACCGGCAAGGAAGCCTGGGAGCGCCTGCAAACCCTGGCGAACGAGGCGCGCGCCGAGGGCAAGCGCATCGAAGACAAGGTGCAGCTGGTGCTCACCGACCTGGAAATGCCTGAGATGGACGGCTTCACCCTCACCCGCCACATCAAGCAGGACGAGCGCTTCAAGAACATTCCGGTGGTCATCCACTCCTCGCTGTCGGGCTCGGCCAATGAGGACCATGCCCGCAGCGTGGGCGCCGATGCCTATGTGGCGAAGTTCGTCGCCGACGAATTGGCGCAGACCATTCGCAAGGCGATTGCCGCGCACGCCTGAACGCTCCCGTTTTTTCATTCAAGCGGTTTAACAAAGCGAATCGACCGATGCATACCACGCCCTCAGCACCCCCAGCAGAAGCCAGTAGCAACACCCCGGCGGAATTTCTGCAGCACTTGCTCACCCAGCGCCCGGTCGACCTGCGGCAAACGGCGCCCCAAGGGTGCGGCGCGGGCCTGGATGAATTCCTCGCCTTGGTCACGCATCTGGTCGATACCACCACGCACAACGCCACCGGGGTGGCCTACGGCATTGCGCGCATCAGCTTCGAGGCGCGCACCGCCACGCAGGACGCGCAAAGGCATGCGAAGGAGCAGACCGAGCGCATCGGCGCCATGGGCGAAAGCCTGGAAACCTTCATCCGCGGCATCGTCGGGGTGCAGGGCCAAACCGAGGCGCTGCGGGCCGATTCGCAAAGCATCACTCTGCTCAGCACGCGCGGCGCGCGCGAGGCGCATGAGGCCAATGCGGTGTTCGAGCAACTGGCGCAGACCACGAGCCAGAACCAGACCGAAATTCAGGCGCTCGGCAAAGGCTTTGCGCAAGTCACCGCGGTCACGCAAGTCATCAAGGACATCGCGCAGAAAACCAGCCTGCTGGCGCTCAACGCCAATATCGAAGCCGCCCGCGTGGGCGAGGCTGGACGCGGCTTTGCCGTGGTGGCCGAAGAAATCCGCAAGCTGGCGATGAACACGCAGCAATCGGTGCAGAGCATCGCCACCTTCGCCGCCGAAGTCAGCCGCAGCCTGCAAGTGGTCACGCAATCGACCCAGCAGTTCGCCGCGCAGATGGACAACGGCAAAGCGCTGGCCACAGCCATGTCGGCCAATTTCCAGGACATCGCCCGCAACATCGAGGCGATGAATTCCGGCGTGAACAAGGTTTACACCCAACTCGGTCACGAGGTGGACGCCGTGCGCACCATTAGCGGCCAGTTCGCCGCACTGTCCAGCACGGTACAGGCCAGCGCCAACCAGACCATCGCCACCAGTGAGCGCATTGCCGACGAAGTGCAGCAGTCGCTCAACGCCAGCCAGACCTTGTTCGAGGCGGCCACGCAATTCGTCACCGCCTCGAAAACCAGCCAGGTGATGCGCGATCTCGACGCCGTTTGCAAAGAGATCGAGGCCGCACTCGCTCAGGCGCTGGCCAGCGGCGCGCTCACCGAGCAGGCGCTGTGGGACGAACAATACGAGCCGGTGCCCGGAACCAAGCCGCAGAAATTCCGCACCCGCTTCACCGAGTTCATCAAAAGCCGCATCCAGCCCATCGAGGACGCATGGCTGGGCAAGAGCGAGCAATACCGCTTTGCGCTGCTGGTGGACCGCAACGGCTACGCTGCGGCGCACAACAGCGTGTTCGATCGCCCGCTGACCGGCGACTACGCCACCGATCTGGCGGGCAACCGCTCCATGCGACTGTTCAACGATCCGGTAGGTCTGGCCGCCGCGCAAAACACCAACCCCTTTCTGCTGCAGGTCTATGCCCGCGATACCGGCGAGATCATGCAGGAGCTATCGCGCCCGGTGAGCGTGGGCGGCCGTCATTGGGGCGCCGTGCGGCTGGCGTTTATTTGAAGTCGGTCATCTGACCCCTCCTGCGCTGTGTCATTTTTTACACCGTTGCCGATCATTCCGCAGACAGTCTGGATGATGCCTGCCCGCGAGGTGTTGTAATGCCGGGCTGTATTTTTCGATTCATGGCATGCCTCACAACACCCGTTTCCAGACCGACCGCCGCCGCATCCTGATTGCGGTGCTCATTGCCAATTTATTGCTGGCTGCGGCCGTTGGCGTGGTGCTCTGGGT
This sequence comes from Thiomonas sp. 13-64-67, assembly GCF_002282795.1. NCBI lineage: Bacteria > Pseudomonadati > Pseudomonadota > Betaproteobacteria > Burkholderiales > Thiomonas > Thiomonas sp. 13-64-67. The sequence continues at coordinate 27,911 of NZ_NCKP01000033.1, read as the reverse complement.
CAGCTGGGATCGCAACCGCAACGGCATCGAGCAGATTCTGCAAAGCGAGGCCGCGTTCTGGGCCGACGCGATAAACCAGCGTTACGACCAGCTTCAGGCCACTTGTACCGTGGCGCAGCGGCAGCTTCACGACAACCCCGATCTGCTGCAGCAGCCAGGGCCGTGGCTGAGCGAAATGAATGCGCTGATGCCCTTCATCGACGGCGTTTCCCTGGTCGCGCCGACCGGCGATGTGCTGGCGCTTGCACCGAGTCGCGCAATCCCGCCGCAGGCGCATGCGGCCATCTCCGCGTCGCCGGGGTTTGCTCAGACCTTGTCCACGCCGGGGCGGATTCGCATCGGGCTGCCGCAGCCCGATCCGCTGGCGCCAGAGCAGCACATCACCCCGGCCCGCTGCGCGCTGACCTTGCACAAAGGCGCGCCTCGTCCCGAGGTCATGTTGATTTTCGACGTGGGCCTGCAGCGAGCGCTGCAAAATCTGCAGCACACTTTGTCGAGTTTCAACAGCAAGGGCCGCTGGGTGCCGGCGGTGGGCCTGTTGCGCAGTGACGGCTATTTGCTCGCGCGGCTGCCTGCGCCGCTGCCGCAAATCCAGCCCTCGCTCAAGAATGCACCCGCGCGCGGGGTGCTCGCACGCGAAATTGCCGCGCATCCCGAGCAAACGCATGGGGTTTTCCTCGGGCCGGTGCAGGCGGCGGGCGGCGCTGAGCTCCTGGGCGCTTGGCAACGCCTGGGCGCGCATTCGGTCGTTGCCTTCACCAGCCTGCCGGCCAGCGCGCTCACCGCGCTGTGGTGGCGTCAGACCTGGCCGATGCTGACAGGCTGGGCGATTTTGCTGCTGATGCAACTGCTCGGCGGCTTGCTGATCAACCGCAGTCTGGAGCGCCAGCACCGGCTGGCGCAGATCAATGCCGCATTGGCGCAGGCCAGCCAGGTCGTGGCCGAAGCCCCGGATGAAGCCACGCTGTTCCAGCGCATTTGCGACATCAGCGCCGACGCCGGAGGCATGCAACTGGCTTGGATCGGTCAGCCCGATGTCGGCGGGCAGGCCAAGGTGCTCGCTGCCGCTGGAAAGACCGCCTATCTCGACGGAATGCCGCTGTCCATCCATGCCGATCAGATCAGCGGCCAGGGGCCGTTTGGCAAGGTTTGGCGCGACGCTGCGCCCCTTTATGTGCAAGGCAAAGACTCCGCCCAACTGTTGCTGCCCTGGGCGGGGCGCATGAAGCAGTTCGGTCTGCGCACCATGGCCGCCTTGCCGGTGATGCGGCAAAACCGGCTCTACGCGGTGTTCAGCATTTACCGCGACAGCCGCGCGCGCATCACCCGAGACCAACGCAATCTGCTCGAAGAACTCGCGCGCAGCCTGGGCCGCGGACTCGATCGTCTGCAACTGGCCGAGGCCGAACGCAAAGAGCGCGAAAGCCGCCAGCGCCAGCAGGAACTGGTGCGCGGAGTGATGGCGCAGATCGACATTCTGATTAGCGCGCGCAACGACGCCGAAGTGCTGGAGAGCGCCTGTACCCGCCTGCTCGAAACCGGCTTGTTCGCCGCCGTATGGGTCGCCCAGCCCGATGTGCACGAGCGCGTGCACCCGCTCGCTGCCGGAGGGAATGCGCTGGACACGCTGTCCGCCCAATCGCCGCCGCTCTTGGTCAGCTCCACCCAAACCCACGCCCTGGCCCGCGCCTGGCACACCTCGGAAGAAGCGCAAGAAACCGACCCGCACTCGCCCCTGCTGCAACCCTGGGCCGAGTACGCCCTGCCGGGCTGGCAACCGCTTGCCCTGGCCTTGCCGCTGCGCCGCAACGGCGGGCGCTGGGCGGCGCTGGTGCTGGTGCTGTTCAACGTCGACGATCTGGACGAAGGCCTGCACGGCCTGTTGCGCCGGGTGGGCAAACTGATCGAGCAGGCGCTGGGCGAAATCGACCTCAAGGCCGATCTGGAAGCCGAGCAGGCGCAGCAACGCCACCTCGCCCGCCACGACGCCCTGACCGGCCTGCCCAACCGCCTTGCCCTCGAACACCACCTGCCGCTGGCCATGGCCCGGGCCCGCCGCCACAAAAATTTGCTGGTCGTGGGCGTGATGGATCTCGATGATTTCAAGCCGGTAAACGACACCCACGGCCACGCCGCGGGCGACCAGCTTCTGCGTCAACTGGGCGAGCGCCTCAGGGCCGCCGTGCGCGAGATCGATCTGGTCGCGCGACTGGGTGGCGACGAGTTCGTGCTGGTGCTCGAAGGCGTGGCGCAGGCCAGCGATCTGCCCATCGTGCTCGACCGCATTCACAGCGCCGTCGAAACCCCGTTCGACCTCGGCGACGGCGTGCTGGCCAAGGTGGGCATGAGCCTGGGCGTGACGCTTTACCCGGCCGACGAGGCGCAGGCCGAGGTGCTGCTGCGCCACGCCGATGCCGCGCTTTACGCCAGCAAGGCGCACAAGGCCGATCGCACCCGTTGGTGGCAGGTCTGGGGCGATGGCCTGGAGCAGGCCGCCGACAAACCCGCCGACTTGCCCATTCATGTCGACCCCTACGGCGAAACCGCCCACCGCCTGCTCGGCCTGATTGGCGACCTGCTGGAGCGCAACGCCGAGACCTTCGTCGAGCGCTTCTATTCCACCCTGGGCCAAGACCCGGAGTCGGCCGCGCTGCTCGCCGCCCTCTCCGCGGAGGAGGCCGCCCATTTGCGCAGCCGGCAGCATGCCCGCTTGCTGCAAATCCTTCACCCCGACCTGTCGGCCGAAACCCATCAGGAACAAGCGCGGCACACCGGCGCGATTCACGCGCTGGTGGGAGTCAGCACCGGGGCGCTGGTCAACAGTTTCGGCTGGTATCTGCAAAGCCTGCACGACTTGCTGGGCGAAGCCCCGGTGCGCAGCGCTGATCGAGCCGTGCTGGCTCAGGTCACCACCGCGCGCCTGCAGCGCGAGCTGCAATGGCAAAGCGATGGGGCGCAGACGCAGCGCGAGCAATATCAACAGATGCTGTTCGGGCTGGAGCAGATGCAGCCCGAACTGACCCAATGGGCCGATCTGGCCCGCACCGTGCTCGAATCAGTCACCGCCCTGCCGGGCATGGCAGCCACGGTGATCTACAAGCCCGACGCGCAGGGGCACTTCATCCCCGAGTTCACAGCGGGGGCGTTTGACGAATACTGGCAGGCGCTCGATGCGGTGGCCATGGCCAATCTCGACATCGACCCGCATAGCCCCTTCGGCCTCACCCCGCACCCGCGCTGCTGGCGCAGCGAGCAGATCGAAACCAACGCCAGCTACGTCACCGATCCGCGCATGGCGCCCTGGCGTGCGGTGGCGCACAGCGTCGGCGTGCGCAGTTCGGCCGCGGTGCCGGTGAAAGACAGCCGCGGCCGCATGCTCGCCGTCATGGGGCTGTACGGACGTTACCCCGGCCAGTTCGAAACGCAGAGCATGCACAGCTTCCTGCGCGGTATCGAACAACTCTTCGAACGCGGGCTTTACGGCCTGATGACCCGGCGCGAATCCGCCCCCATGCCCCTGCAGGACCGCCGCGCCTGGCGCCACCGCCTGTTCAGCGGCGGTCTGGAAATGCACTATCAGCCCCTGGTCGATCTTCACACGGGTGAGCCCACCGCCATGGAAGCGCTGGCCCGGTTGCGGCTCGAAGACGGGCGGCTGATCGGCCCGGGGCAGTTCCTGCCGTCGTTTGGCGCCTCCGAGCTCACCCGCCTGTTCACCCTCGGGCTGGAGCAGGCGCTGAACCAGCTGGCCCAATGGGACGGCGCGGGTCAGCGCCTCGATCTGTCCATCAACCTGCCGCTCGAAGTTTTGCTCATGCCCGAATGCGCCCGCTGGGTGGCCGACGCGCTGCACACCCGGCACATCGCGCCTGATCGGCTACGGCTGGAAATTCTGGAAGACGCCGACTTCCAGAACGACGCCGAGCGCGACCGCGCGGTGCGCAGCCTGGCCGCCACCGGCGCGCGGCTGGTGATGGACGATCTGGGCAGCGGCTACAGCAGTCTGCTGCGGCTGCGCACCCTACCCTTCCACACGGTGAAAATCGACCAGGGCCTGGTGCGGCAGATTCCCTCCGAAGCGCAAACCGAGGCAGACGGCATGATCGGCTTCATCGGCGCCCTGGTCCACATGACCCAGGCGCTCGGCCTGAAAGTGGTGGTCGAAGGTCTGGAAACCCCGGCGCTAGTGGAGGTGGCTGCGGTATTGGGCGCTGATTATGGTCAGGGTTACGCCCTGGCGCGGCCGATGGCAGCAGCCGACGTGCCCGCCTGGCTGCAAACCTTCCGCTGGCTCACCCAGGCCTCGTCACCCCAAACCCGCCTGGGCCAGCGCGCGCAGCAATGGGTGCGGGAAAATGCGGAACGCAACCGGGCCGACTGAAGTCGGCCCGGTTGCGCCAGAATGGCCGCTTGAAAAAAATCGCCCAAAGCCGTCGAAAATCCGCCTTAACTTGTACGGCAAATTGCCGTATTATTGAGTTGGAGGACAAATTCATGCCCGCTGCAATTTCTACTGCCCGTCTCGAAGCCCGAATCAGCACCGATCTGCATGCGATGCTCAAGCGCGCCGCCGAGCTTCAGGGGCGCACTATGACCGATTTCGTGGTGTCCGCCGTGCAGGACGCCGCGCAGCGCGCCATCGAACAAGCCGAAGTCATCCGTCTATCTCTGGCCGATCAGGAATGTTTTGCGCAAGCGCTGCTGTCGCCACCCAAACCAGCCCCCGCCTTGGAGCGCGCTTTTAGCCGCCGCAGCAAGCTCTTGCGCGCTGAATGAGCGGCGCCCCGTTCCAGCTTGCGCCGCTCGATGCCGGGCATGATCGCGTCGCCTTCAATAGTGATTCGGAGCCGCTGAACCGCTACCTGCGCGAACAAGTCACCCAGGACATTCTTCGCCGCATCGCTGCCTGTTTCGTGGCGCTGGCTGACGGGCAGCGCATCGCGGGCTACTACACCTTAGCCTCGGCAAGCCTGCTGCTAGCCGATCTTCCGGCGGGCACCGGCAAGAAGCTGCCGCGCTATCCCACCGTGCCTGCCGTTCGTATGGGCCGCTTGGCAGTCGATCAGGCATTCAAGGGACAAGGTCTTGGCGGTGCGCTGTTGGCTGATGCGCTCGACCGCGCCGCCCGTTCGGAGATTGCCGCCTTTGCCCTGATGGTAGACGCCAAGGACGAGGCGGCAGCGGCTTTCTACCGGCATCACGGCTTCATCGCTTTGCCAGACTCGCCGCTGACCCTGTTCTTGCCGCTGGCGACCGTCCAGCGCTTTTGAAACGCGCCCCGACGTAATTTGCATTGCATTTTGTGAGGCGACGCCAGCGAGGCCAAAAACTTATCCGCGAAGCGCGAAGAATCGCAACGCGCTCTTGGGCAGGCTGCCACCGGCCTTGGCGCCATCGCAGGGCACGGCGAATTCCACCCGTTTGCGCCCCGCCTGCTTGGCCTGCAGCAGTGCGGCGTCCACGCGCTGATAGATCGCGGGGAAGTCTTCATCCGGGCACAGTTCGGCCACTCCGGCGCTGAAACTCAGGGGAATGCGCCGCCCCGCGCTGTCCTGCACCAGGGTCTGATCGCTGAACGCAACCAGCAGACGCTGCACCACGACGAGCGACTGCTGCACCGGCGTGTCGGGCAGGAGGAGCATGAACTCCTCGCCCCCCATGCGCGCCACGCGGTCGCTCGGCCGGATCAGCCGTTTGGCCAGCGCCACCAGCGCCTTCAGCACGGCGTCGCCGGTATCGTGGCCGTGGGTGTCGTTCACCGATTTGAAGTGATCGAGATCGAGCAGCGCCAGGGTGAGCGGCTGGCCCTGACGCACCACGCGCGACTGCATACGGGTGAACTCGGCATCCAGCCCGCGGCGGTTGAGCGCGCCGGTGAGCGGGTCTTCCTGCAATTGCTGGCTGACCTGTTCTAGTTCGCCTTCGAGCGAGCGGATGCGCTCTTGCGCCGCCTGCGCCTGGCGCTGCGCCTCGGCCAGATGCACGCCGAGTTCGCCGCTGCGCTGCTGCATATTGCGGCTGTCGTCGAGCACATCCTGCACCAGCCTGCGGATTTCGTCCCATTCGCGGCTGCTCTGCAATTGCTCCAGCCGGGCTTCCATGCGCTGGTTGTATTCGCCGCCCTCGGCGGCGTAGTCGCCCAGCTTGCGCACCAACAGATCGATCAGCGCCTTGGCGGTGTGATGCGCGTCGTCTTCGCTCTTGCGCAGCACGCTGTGGCGCACCAGTAGATCGCGCACGGCGTTTTGCGCCGATTCGATGCGCTCGGGGACCAGCGGCGTCTGCAATTGCTCGCGAATCGCCGTGGCCTGCACGCCTACCCAGGCCTGCGGCACCAGATCGCCGAGATGATCGAGCAACAGCCGCGCGAGTTCAATCAAGCCGTTGCGCACCGCGTCTTCGGTGGTTTGCTCGCGGTCGATGGCCAGCCAGACTTCGCGCGCCTGCGTGCCCAGGTCGGCCGCCTGTTCGGCATTTTCCGCCGCCGCCATCAACTCGCGCAGCAGGCGCTGCGCGGTGTCGTGCGCGCAAAAGGGGCGCACGCCAAATTTGAGGGTTTGCAGCCAAAGCTCGCGCCATTCGCTGCCTGCACGGTTCGCAGCGTCGTCGCGGGTTTCAATGGGGGTGGACGCGCTCTGACTGCCACTGCGCGCGGGCAGCGCACTCCAGCGCTCTAGCAGTTGCTCCAACTCACGCCACTGGGCCTGCGGCGTAGGCAAGGCGACGAGGCGGTCGAGTTGCTGGCGTTTTTGCAACTGGGTCAGCCCGCTTTGCGAGCGCTCCCATTGCTCCAGCAGCCGGGGCAGCGCACGGCCCCAATCCGGGCTTTCCGGCGAAGGCTCTGCGGACGGAAGCGCTGCGCCATTTTGCAGACCTTCAAAAACGCGGCGGTAATTGTCCGGGGTGGGCTGCAGCTTGAGTTCGAGCAAGCGCTTGAGGGTGGCGCGCGCCTGGTCGGAAATGGTGGGCATGTGAATCCGGGTGAATGTGGTTTGGTTTGGTTTGGTTTGAATTGAATCGTATTGCAGCCGACTCAAGGCAAATGTAAATCCGGTGAGTCTTTGGGCTCGCCGCCCGCTTCCAGCCGCCAGAGCCAGGCGAGCAACTCCGCCACGGCGGTGTAAAGCGCCGGGGGAATTTGCGTGTCGAGATCGACCGCCATGAGCAGTTGCACCAACTGCGGCGACTCGTGGACATACACCCCCGCCTCCTTCGCCCGATTGATGATGGCTTCGGCCACCAGACCCTGCCCCTTGGCGACGACTTCCGGCGCGCCCGCAGCATCGGCGTCATAGCGCAGGGCGACGGCCTGCCGCAGTTCAGCGCGCTGCGGCGGCTTGGTTGGCCGCTCGGCACTCATTCGGTAGCTCCATCAGCAATCGAGCCAAGCTGCACGCCGCCGATCTCCAGCCCGGCTGACTGCAACGCCGCGCGCAATTGGGGCAGCGCCGCGTCGATGCGCTCCTGCGCCTGCGAGCTGCGCCGCAGCAGCAGATCGACGCGGTTGCCGTTGAGCTGCAGACGCGCCTGCACCGGGCCCAGCTGCGGCAGTTCAAGTTCGACCTGGGTGCTCCATGAGCGCTCGGCGGGCGCGCCCTGACGACGGCTGCTGTCTTCGGGGTCGGGCCGCAGGCTCCAGCGCGCGGTCTGGCCGGGCCACAACAGCCCTTCCCAGACGATCTGCCCCTGCATCAGCGTCTGCAACTGCTGCTGCACCACGCCATGCAATTCGGCGGGCAGGCGTGCGGCCAACGCGGCTGGATCGCTCGCCGTCTGCGGCCCCACCTGAACGGTCTGGTAAGCCGCCAGGGCCGCATGGCGCGGGGTGGGTGCAGTCTGCATGAAAGGCGTGGTCGCGGGCGCTGCGCGTGGCGGTTTGCAGCAAGGGCGAGAGCTTGCCCTGCGGCTGCGTCAGCAAGGTCGACAGGGGCTGCTGCCCCTGCGCCCAGGCGCCCAGATGGCTTTCGTAAAACAGGCCGCTGTTGCTCAGCGCGCTGGCCAGCAGTTGCGCGGCCTGCTGGGGCGGCTGGGCAGGGTTGGACCAGACCGGCGCGGCTGCGGCTGTCGCGGCGCGGGCGTCCGCGCCAAGGACGCTGTCATTCGCGCTGGCGCCCGCGGCAGCATTCGCAGCAGAAGCGCTCGCAGACGCCTGCATTTGTTGCAGCAGACCGAGCAACTGCCCCGGGCCGGACAACTGCGACTGGGCGGCTGCCTGCGCCGCCTGCTGCGGGGCGAGCAAAAATTGCGGCTGGCCGCCCTGCGATCCCAGATAAATCAGCGGCAGGCGCGCGCCAACCTGGAGTGCAGCTCCGGGCAGAGTGGCGTTCACCAGGGCGTTGCCCAGCCGCAGCAAAACCTGCGTTTGCAGCCGCCCACCCGCCGCCGCTGCCGCCAGGTTGGCCGCAGCGGGCGTAGCGGTCTGCACCTGAACCACCTCGGCCTCGAACGCGGTGCCCGGAGCGGCGACAAACGCCGTCGGTTCGGTCCGGGCAGCGCTCGTCGCCCCGGCGGGCGTGACCGACGGAACGCCGCCGAGGATTTGCGCCGGGTTCATCTGGCCTCAGACCGGCTCTTGGCGCAGGTGAATGATGAGCTCCGCCTCGGCCTCGCTTAGGCCGCAACGCTCGGCAATCTCGCGCACGGGCATGCCCTGGCGGGCCAGGGCGCGCACCTGCGCACCCACGGCGTCGGTAGAACTCACGGCGGCGGGTTCGTGGAGCACGGGCAGATCGGTGGGCTCGGCGGGGCTGGGTGCTGGCGGAGGTTCGGAGAACTGCGATGGCGTTGGAGTGAGAGGCGTTGCAGGCGCATCTGCGCGCGGCACCAGGGTGAACAGCGCCGAAGGCGGCGGGGTGGCGGCATCGCGCTCGTGCTCCAGGGTTTGCACGCGAAGCAGCAGGCCATGAACCTCATCGCGCGTTGCCGCCAGCAGGTCGAGCATGCGCTTGAGGGTGAAGGTCAGTGCGATTTGCAGCGCCACGATCAGCGCGGCGAAAACGAGGAGGATGAGGGTCATAGTGGCGCGGGGGATCGGAGAAACGGTCAGAGGGCGGTCACATCCTCTTAAGCACGGTCGTCGATATGCCGCCCCCGAGTGGCGTCGGGATCGGGCGCTTCGGTCGGGGCGGCGTCTGGCGCGGCGGGCGGCGCAGAGCCCGAGGGGGAACGACTGGCGGACGGCTGGCGATCCGGGGAATCGCGCCGCCCCCGCCCACCGCCATCGGGCAGGCGCGAAACCGGGTCGTAGGGGCTCACCGGGTTGATCGTCGCATCGTCCATCTTCACCTCCCGCCAGACTGTGCCGGATGCAGATCAGGCCTGCAGACCTCAGTGCGCAAAGTAACTCTGCAGCCGACCTTCGATGATGCGGGGATTTTCGCCCTCGGCGATGGCCACCAGGCCGTCCACCTGCATCTCCTGCAATTTGGCGCGATTGTGCACGATGCTCTTGAGCTTGTTGGCCACCGGCAGGAAAAACAGATTGGCCGAGCCCACGCCATACACCGTGGCGACGAAGGCCACGGCAATGCCGCCGCCGAGCTTGCTGGGGTCGGCGAGGTTTTCCATCACGTGAATCAGGCCGAGCACCGCGCCCAGAATGCCCACCGTCGGGGCATACCCCCCCGAAGACTCATACACCTTGGCGGCCTGGTTGTCGTGGTGTTCGACAGCGCCGATTTCCTGCTCGAGGGTGGAGCGGATTTTTTCAGGATCGGTGCCGTCCACCAGCATCTGCAGCCCTTTTTTCACAAACGGATCGGGCACCGACTCGATCATGGCTTCGAGCGCGAGCAGACCGTTTTTGCGCGCGGTGTCGCTCCATTCCAGAATCTGCTTGATCGTCTCCTGCGGATCACCTTTGGGCGGCAGCACGATCCACGGCAGCATCTTGAGCGAACGAATGAACACCTTGAGCGGGAACTGCAGCATGGTCGCGCCGGTGGTGCCTCCGATCACAATGAGAAAAGCCGTGCCCTGGATGATGGAGCTGATGTGCCCGCCTTCGAGCAGTTGCCCCAGCAGAATGGAGCCCAGCGCAACCACGACGCCGATGACGCTCAGAATGTCCATGAAAGATTCCCCGTCCCTGTATTGTTATGGCGCGGCGCGGCGGCCCGCACCGCTGGCTGAATGCTGATGCGCCTGCAGCCGCGCGCGCAGTCGCATCACCGCCTGTTTCATGAGCTGGCTAACCCGCGATTCGCTCACTTCGAGCACGCGGCCGATGTCTTTGAGCTGCAGGTCTTCCTGGTAATACAACGACAGCACCAGCTTCTCGCGCTCGGGCAGATCGGCAATGGCGGCCTGCAGATCACGTTCGAGCTCGGCGTCCTGCAACAGTTCTTCGGGCAGCAGGCTGGCTTCGTCGGCCTTGCGGTCGGCGTAATCGCCACCGTCGTCGTGCGTGAGGTCTTCGAGGTAGACCAGTTGCATGCTGGTCTCGGCCAGCGCGTCGTAATACTCGGCCAGTTCCCAGCCCAGATGCGCGGCGAGTTCGCCGTCTTCCGGATGGCGGCCTAGACGCTGCGTAAGCAGCTGCTCGGCACGCTCGATCTGGCGCTCTTTGGCGCGGCTGCGGCGCGGCAGCCAGTCGAGCTTGCGCAGTTCGTCGTAAATCGCGCCGCGAATGCGAATGGCCGCGTAGGTGGCGAACTGCGCGGGCGACTGCATTTCTCCGCGGTCGAGCGCGTCCCACAGGCCGATCATCCCGGCCTGTTCCAGATCGGAAAAATCGACCGAGGCTGGCAGTTGCGCCGCCATCTGGCCCGCGATGCGCCGCACCATGGGCAAATGCTTGCTCAGGCGCTCCTCGCGGGTTTCAGGGGCGGGATAGAGGCCGGGTTTCATCCGATCGGGAGCCGTGTCTAGGCTGCAGCGCGCCTTCAGGCGGCCTGCTCTGCCCGCAGCCACTGCTGCATGAAAAATTCGATGCGACCGCTCGGCCCCTGTGGCAGCGGCCAGTTTTTCACCCGGGCTGCCAAAGCGGCAAAGGCGACGGCGGACGCGCTCTGCGGCGCGGACTCGACCACGGCGCGCTGGCTGCGCACCGCCGCACGCAGCGTCGCGTCCAGCGGAATGCTGCCCACCAGATCGAGCGACACGTCGAGGTAGCGATCGGCCACGCCGGTGATCTTGGCGAACAGCGCCTGGCCCTCGCGCGCATCGCGCACCATATTGGGCAGCAGGTGAAAGCGTTTGAGGCCGTATTGCTTGCTCAACACCTTGATAAGCGCGTAGGCGTCGGCCACCGAGGCGGGCTCGTTGTTGAGCACCACGATGAGGTCCTGCGCGGCGCGGCTGAAAGTGAGCACGTCGCCCGCGATGCCCGCGGCGCAATCGACCAGCAGATAGTCGAGCGGAATATCGAGCGTGCTCACCGCATCGATCAGCCGCGACTGCGTGGCGACGTCGAGCGAGGCCATGCCAGCCACACCGCTGGAAGCGGGCAACACCAGTATGTCTTGCGGCCCGCGCACCAGCACGTCGCTGAGCTGCTTCTCGCCCGACAGCACATGGCTGATGTTGTAGCGCGGCGTGAGGCCGAGCAGGATGTCGATATTGCCCAGCCCCAGGTCGGCGTCGAACACCATCACCCGCTGGCCGCTGCGCGCCAGGGTGATGGCCAGATTGGCGACCACATTGGTTTTGCCCACCCCGCCCTTACCGCTGGCGACGGTGATGACCTTGGTCGGGGGGCGCTGCAGGCGGCGTAGTCCTTCGGCTTGATCCATGATGGCGTCTTTCTGTCGGGTCAAGCGGTACGGGCGGTTATCGCGCCAACAGCGGCGGCGGCTAGCGGAGCAGGTGCGGAGTCGAAACGGGTCACGGGGTCGTGTTCCAGCAAAGCCGTGATCTTAGCCAGCGACGGCACATGAAGGTCTTCCGGCACGCGCTGGCCGTCGGTGTAGAACCATAGCGGCACGCTGCCCTCCACCAGCCATTGCAGCGCGGCGCCGAAGCTCGGGCTCTCGTCGAGCTTGGTGAGAATGGCCGCCGCCACCGGCAGACGGCGGTACAGCGACCACAGTTCGGCATAGGCCGAAGGCGCCAGCCCGGCGCCGACCACCAACAGACGGGTGACGCCCTCGCCCAGCGCTTGCAGCCATTGCATCTGCTCGGCCATGCGCGCGTCGCGCGGGCTCAGGCCGATGCTGTCGATCAGCACATAGCGGCGGTCGGCGAAGTCGCGCAGGTGTTGCTGCAGTTCCTCACCATCGCGCGCCACCGCTACCGGCACACCCAGAATGCGGCCGTAGATTTTGAGTTGTTCCACCCCGCCGATGCGGTAGGTGTCGGTGGTGATCAGCGCCACCGCCGCCGTGCCGTGGCGCAACACCAGACGGGCGGCGAGCTTGGCGATGGTGGTGGTCTTGCCAGCGCCCGTCGGCCCGACCAGGGCGTAAATGCCGGCCGCGGAAACCGGATCGGCCGCCACCTGCAGGCCCTTGCCGAGATAGGCGGCCAGCGCGCCGCGCAGGTTGAGCGCCTGGCTGCCCAGTTGCCGCGCCCGCGCGGTGGAGAAGCCCAGCGCCTGCAACTGTTCGCCCACGGGGGTCAGCGGCCCGGCGTCGGCCAGGCCCGACATCTGCGACTGCATCCACTGCCGCAAGTCCTGCAGTTCGTGCCGCATGGCGCCGAGTTCGTCTTTCGGCGCCATCGCTGCGGCAGGGTCGCGCATGCTGCGGTGGGCCGGGATCGCGGGGTCGGCCGCAGCGCCCGTGTGCGCCGTGGCGAGGGATGCGGCATCCTTCTGTTCCAGCGTGATCGGCGCCGCCTGCGCTGCGGCGCGCGGCGCGGCGGGGGTCGTGGCTGCGCGTGCCACGGCGGGCAAGGGTAGATCGTGGGCGGACTTTTGAAGGGCGCTGCCCTCCCCCTCCCAGCCTCCCCCACGGGTGGGGGAGGAGAGTTCGGTGCGTGGTGGCGACGCCTTGGCGGTTTCCACGGCCTTGTTCTCTGAAGCCACCCGCGGCGTGCTCCCTCCCCACTCGTGGGGAGGGTTGGGGTGGGGAGGGGTTTGCACCACAGCCTTAGTACCCGCCCCCCCTTCGCCCGGCTCGTCCGACGGAAACCGGCTGGCGTCGAAGTCCACCGCCGCCATTAATTCGACGCCGCCGACGATTTCCCGATTCGACAGGATCACCGCATCGGCGCCGAGATCGTTGCGGATGCGGGTCAGCACCTCGCGGGTGTTCGTTCCGGTATAGCGTTTGATTTTCACGATTCAGACTCCAGCATTTACGCCCCCAGCGTGGCGGTGACCTTGACCTGTTTCTGGTCGGGAATTTCAGCATAGGACAGCACGCGCAGCCGCGGCGCGCTGCGCGCCAGCAGCCGGGCGAGAAACTGCCGCAGCGGCGCGCTCACCAGCAGCACGCCGGTGGCGCCCTGCGCTTCCATACGCTGCATCAGATCGCGCGCCTTGTCCATCAGGCGCTGCGCCAGCCCGGGTTCGACAGCAGCTTGTTGCGGGTCGGCGCGCAGGCTGGAAAGCAGAATCTGTTCCAGCTGCCCGTCAAGCACCGCGGCGGAGAGTTCCTGCCCATTGGGCGACAGACTTTGCACGATGTAGGCGCCCAGCGCCAGCCGCACGCGGGCGGTCAGCTCGTCGGTATCGCTCACCTGGCCCGCGTGTTCGGCCAGCACTTCGGCGATGGTGCGCATGTCGCGAATGGGCACGCCCTCGGTCAGCAGGTTCTGCAGCACCTTGCGCAGCCGGTCGGCGGAAATGAGCTTGGGCACCAGATCTTCCACCAGCTTGGGCGAACGCTTGGACAGATGCGCCAGCAGCCCTTCGACTTCTTCGCGCCCGAGCAGTTCGGCGGCATGGGTTTGCAGCAGGTGGTGCAGATGGGTGGCCAGCACCGTGCTGGGATCGACCACGGTATAGCCCAGCGCCTGCGCGCGGTCGCGCTGTTCCTTGTTGATCCACACCGCGGGCAGGCCGAAGGCCGGGTCTTTGGTCGGCGTGCCCTGCAGATCGCCCATCACCTGCCCAGGGTTGATGGCCATGAGCAGATCGGGGAAGATTTCGCCGCTGCCCACGTCTACCCCCTTGAGCGCGATGCGATAGCCGCCGGGCCGCAGTTCGAGGTTGTCGCGGATGTGCACCGAGGCGACGAGAAAGCCCATCTCCTGCGCGAATTTTTTTCGCACCCCGCGAATGCGCCCGAGCAACTCGCCGCCCTGGTTGCGGTCGACCAACGGAATGAGGCGGTAGCCCACGTCGAGCGAAAGCGTGTCGACCGGCTCGATCTGCTCCCAGCTCACTTCTTCCGGCTCGGCCGGCGCTGCGGCCGCAGGCGCGGCCTGCGCCTGTGCGGCGGCCTGCTTCTGCTTTTTGAGCTGCCACCACAACACCCCGCCCAGCGCCGCCGCCGCGCCAAGAAACGCCAGATGCGGCATGCCCGGCACCAGGCCCACCAACCCCAGAATGCCCGCGGTGATGGCGAGCACGCGCGGCTGATTGAACAACTGGCTGACCAGCTGCCGCCCCACGTCCTGCCCGGTGGACACATTGCTGATGACAATACCCGCGGCCATGGAGATGACCAGCGCCGGAATCTGCGACACCAGCGCGTCGCCGATGGACAGCAGGGTGTAGTTCTGCGCCGCCTCGCCCAGACCCAGGCCGTGCATGAATACGCCGATGATCAACCCGCCGATCAGGTTGATGAACAGAATGAGAATGGCCGCCACCGCATCGCCGCGGACGAACTTGCTGGCGCCGTCCATCGCGCCGTAGAAGTCGGCCTCCTGCGCCACGTCGGCGCGGCGCCTGCGCGCTTCTTCCTGGTCGATCAGACCTGCGTTGAGGTCGGCGTCGATGGCCATTTGCTTGCCCGGCATGGCGTCGAGGGTGAAGCGCGCGCTCACTTCGGCGATGCGCCCGGCACCTTTGGTGATCACCACGAAGTTGATCACCACCAGAATGGCGAACACGATGATGCCCACCGCGTAGTTGCCCCCCACCACGAACTTGCCGAACGATTCGATCACCGCCCCGGCGGCGCCCTCGCCGTTTTGCCCGTGCAACAGAATGACCCGCGACGCCGCGACGTTGAGCGACAACCGCAGCAGCGTGGTGAACAGCAGCGCGGTGGGAAACGCGGCAAAGTCCAGCGGCCGGGTGAGATACAGCGTGACCAGCATGATGATCAGCGACAACACGATGTTGAAGGTGAACAGCATGTCGAGGACGAAGGTGGGCAGCGGCACCACCAGCATCATCAGGATGAGCACCACCAGAATCGGCGCGGCGAGCATGCGCCAGTCCATGCGCTTGAGCAGTGCGCGCCAGGCCGGCATGACGGTCGGGGAGGAAGAAGGGGAAGTGGCCATGGGGCTTACTCGTTCACGACAAATTCAGCGGGAATTTCCCAGTCGTCGGGCTCTACCGCCCTCTGCGGGGCAGCGCGCAACTGGAATACATAGGCCAGCAGCAGCGCCACGGCGTTGTACAGCGCCACCGGAATCTCCTGCTCCAGTTCGGCGTGGTGGTAGAGCGCGCGCGCCAGCGGCGGCGCTTCGATCACCGGCACGTTGTGCTCGGCGGCCACTTCGCGAATGCGCGCGGCCACCCGGTCGGCCCCGAGAGCCAACACCACCGGGGCGCGGTTCTTGCCCTCCTTGTAGGCCAGCGCCACGGCGTAGTGCGTCGGGTTGGTCACCACCACATCGGCCTTGGGAACGGCGGCCATCATGCGCTTGCGGGCGCGTTCGCGCTGCAACTCGCGAATCTTCTGCTTGATCTGCGGATTGCCCTCGCTTTCGCGCATTTCATCTTGCAGGTCCTGGCGGCTCATCTTGAGTTTTTTGTTCATCTGGAACAACTGCCACGGCACATCAACGGCCGCCACCAGCAGCGTGCCCGAAGCCATCCACAGAAAAGCACGGGCGGTGATCTGGCCGAGCTGCATCTGCGCCAGTTGAGGCTCCACCTGCAGCAGGCCGAGCAGCTCGCCGCGCTCGTTCCAGATCACGAAGCCCGCGATCACCGCAATCACAATGGCCTTGAGCAGCGCCTTGCCCAACTCGCCCAGCCCGGTGATGGAAAACATGCGCCCGATACCCTTGACCGGGTCGAGACGGCTGAAGTCCGGCGCCAGCGCCTCGGTGCTGAACACCCAGCCCCCCATGGCCACTCCGCCTGCCGCACTGGCCACAAAGGTCAGCGCCAGCACCGGCGCCAGCACCATGAGCCCGAGCACCAGCACTCGGCCCGCGGCCTGCAACATGGCGGCGGGGTCTTGGGAGGCGCTGGCAGAAACCGTCAGCCCGGTCTGCAGCAGCTCGCGCCCCATGTCGTAGAACCATCCCCCTGCGATGTACACCACGGCTGCCATGCCGAGCAGCAGCAGACTGGAGGTGAGATCGCGCGAACGCGCCACCTGCCCTTTTTCGCGCGCCTGCTGCTTGCGCTTTTGCGAGGCGGGTAATTCCTTTTCCTGGGCGCTGTCTTCAGCCATGTCTTGCTCCCGCTACGCTGCAGCAGGGCCGCTTTGTTGCAGCACCTGACCGGACAGACTCAGACCCACATCCACCAGATGCTGCACCACGTTCTGCATCACCGGCATGACCAGGTACAGCGCCAGAAAACCCATGATGAAAAACATCGGAAAACCCACGGCGAACAGATTGAGCTGCGGCGCAAGTTTGGTCAGCACGCCCAGCCCGAGGTTGGCGATGAGCAGCACCCCGATCACCGGCGCAGCCAGCGCCAGCCCCAGGCTGAAAATGGCGCTTCCGCCCTGCTGCGCCAGGGTGAACCAGGTCTGCGCGGCCAACCCCAGATTGGGGGCGACCGGCAGCAGGGTGAAGCTGCGCGCAATCACCGCCAGCAAAATGAGGTGGCCGTTGACCGCCAGAAACAGCAGCATCGTGACCATATTGAGAAAGCTCGCCAGACTGGTGACCTGCACGCCCTGCACCGGGTCGAACAGGGTGGCAAATCCCATGCCCATCTGCAAGCCGATCACGCTGCCGGCGAACATCACCGCGCTGAGAATCAGGGTCATCGACAGGCCGATGGCCCCGCCGACCAGCAATTGCTGCAACAACAACATCCACGCCGTCGCGGTGCCGAACTGCACCGGCGGCATGGCAGGCAAGGCCGGGGCAATGGCCACGGCGATGAGCACCGCCAGACCAACGCGCACCATCGTGGGCAGGCTGCCCATACTGAAAACCGGCGCCAGCGACAGCATGGCCAGCACCCGCACGAACGGCCAGAAAAACGCGCCGATCCACGTCTCGATCTGGGTGCTGGTGAAATGAATCATGTCGGTGCGCAGCGCGATCAGCCGCCGTTGAGCAGATGCGGAATGCTCTGGAACAGGCGGATGGTGAAGTCCATCATCACATGCAGCATCCACGGCCCGGCAATCACCCCGGCCAGCCCCATCGCCAGCACCTTGGGCACGAAGCTCAGAGTCATTTCGTTGAGCTGGGTGGCCGCCTGAATCAGGCTCACCACCAGACCGACGACCAGCGCCACCCCCAGCAGCGGCAGCGCCACGAGAAAAGTCACCCACAGCGCCTGCTGAGCGATGGTGGTAATGGTTTCTGGAGTCATGTCGTCCTCGAAGTCAGTGAACGAAGCTCTGCATCAGAGAGCCGATCACCAGTTCCCACCCGCCCACCAGCACGAACAGCATGAGCTTGAGCGGAAACGACACGGTGACGGGTGAGAGCATCATCATGCCCATCGACATCAGCACCGCGGCCACCACCATGTCGATGATCAGAAAGGGGATGAAGATCACAAAGCCGATCTGGAAAGCGGTCTTCAGCTCCGAGGTCACGAAGGCCGGAACCAGCAGGCTCATGGGCGTGTCTGCGGGCTTGTCCAACGCCTTATGCCCCGAGAGCTTGACGAACAGCGCCAGGTCTTCCTGCCGGGTCTGCCCCAGCATGAAGGTGCGCAGCGGCGCGGCGCCCGTTTGCAGCGCCTGCTGCATGGTGATCTGGTTGTCCATCAGCGGCTTGATCGCCACATCGTTCACCTGATTGAGCACCGGGCTCATGACGAAGAAGGTGAGGAACAGCGACAGCCCGACGATGACCTGGCTGGGCGGCACCGTGGTCGTGCCCAGCGCCTGCTTGAGCAGCGACAGCACGATGATGATGCGGGTGAACGCGGTCATCATCAGCAGCATGGCCGGCAGGAACACCAGCGCGGTCATGAACAGCAGGGTCTGCACGCTCAAGCTGTATTCGGTGCCGCCGCCCGCTGCCGGGCTGGAGGTGAACGCGGGCAACACCTGCGCGCTCGCCCACAGCGGTAAGAGCAGCAAGGCCGCCGCCAAACCGCGCGGCAACCAGCGCGAGGGCCGCAGCAAGTGTTCGCGCTTCATGGCTTGGCCTTTCCGCGCTGCTCAACCGCGCGCCGCAGCCAGTCGGGAAAGGTCGGCGGCAGTGCGGCACCAAGGCCCTGCCCCGCCGCTGGCGGCTGCAACTCAATGGGCGTGCTCAGCACATGCAGACAGGCCAGCCCCTGAGCGCTCGACCCCAGCAGCAGTTGCTGCTCACCCACCTGCACCAGCAGCAGACGCTCGCGCGGCGCCAGGCTCAGGGTAGCCAGCACCCGCATCGGCCCGCTCGGCGTGCGCAGGCCAGTCTGAAAGCGTTTGAGCAACCACAGCGCGGCAACCAACACCACGATGACAACGACCAGACCACCGAACACGCGCAGCAGTTCGGTCCAACTCAGCGGATCGGGCAAGGCAGAGGGCGACATGGCGGCGACGATTTCCTGACGTTTGCACGTCCTGCCGTCGGTCGATTGACGCCAGAGCGGGAAAAACCCCCGTCTGCTTCACCTCGACCCGTCATGCGGCAGGACTTCTGCCCCTGTCTTTGCAATCCGCGGGCCAAGGCCGCATGTCACGCAAAATACCCCTGTTTCCTCATCCAAGGACTTTCATGCGACTGATCGGCAACATTCTCTGGTTCATCCTCGGCGGCTTTGTCATGGGCCTGGCCTGGTGGTTCACCGCGCTGATCTGCGCCATCACCATCATCGGCATTCCCTGGGCGATTGCAGCCTTCCGCATCGGCACCTTCAGCTTCTGGCCCTTCGGCCGCAAAGTGGCGGACAAACCCGCGGGTACGCTGGGCAGCGGCATCGGCGCCCTGGGCAATCTGATCTGGGTCATCCTGTTCGGCTGGTGGCTGGCGCTGGGACACTTGGTTTCGGCGGTGCTATGCGCCATCACCATCATCGGCATTCCCTTCGCCCTGCAGCACATCAAGCTGGCCGGTCTGGCCTTCTTCCCCTACGGCAAGGAGATCGTGCTGATTAACTGACAGGACTCGGGCCAAGGAGTCTGTCGGGCTTGAGGCGTGTAGAGAGGAAAAAAGGATGAGCGAATAGCTTGTGGCGGTGGTCAACGCTTGAAGTAACCGCGCAAAGAGCGCGCAGCAGGTTTTTCCCCGGTGAACTGAATGGTTAGAGCGCTTTCTTGCCGTGAAGCAATTCGTGACAAAAAGAGCATACGGTCATGAGATCTGATGGCAACTCTTGGCCAATCCGCTCATATGTAATGTGGTGGGCTTGGGTGGCTGGATAGTGCTCGCAACACTCACAGATACCGTTAGCTTTTCGTATTGCCGCATTGCGCTTCACGTACCAAAGTTTTGAGGACAGATACGCTTGATACTCAGCCTCCAAGGCGGGCTTGATGGCATAAAAAGTAGCGACGTAAGAAGCCTGCTTGCGTGCATACCACCTTGGCTCAAGCTCGTTGTCGAAGGATGTCGCCTCAAAGCCGTTTAGCTCGGTTATAGCCTCGCCCCTGGCTATTGCCTTCCCAGCGTTTCCGCAGCGTGTGCACTGACGATAAAAGGTTGGCCGACCGTCCTTAATAATGCGTAACCGGAGCTCACGCGCGGAATGCACACATGAATACTCCGTCTCGATCGCGGTATACGCCTCTCGCTTGATAGTGAATGCTGGCAACTAAACGCCTCCTACGCTCTTACGAATGGAGTTAAGCGGCGTCGAAGCCTTCTGCTTGTCACTCCACAAGTCCGTGCACTGGGGAAGATAAAACCCGTCCAACCCATTTCGGCAATTCCAAAGGCCCAAAATTCAGCCGCGACCGATGCCGTAGTAGCGCAGGCCCGTGCTGCGCACGAACTCCGGGTCCCAGATATTGCGGCCGTCGAACACCACGCGGTCGCGCAGGGTGGCGGCCAGAGAGGTGAAATCGGGCGAGCGGAAGGCATGCCATTCGGTGATGACCACTAGCGCATCCGCCCCGTTCAGCGTGGCGCGGGCGTCCGCGGCAAACTCCAGCGCGGGATGCTCGGGCAGCAGGCGCCGCGCCATTTCTACCGCCACCGGGTCCCAGGTCTGCACTCGCGCACCGGCCTTCAGCAGCGCGGTAATGAGGTCCAGACTGGGCGCGTCGCGCATGTCGTCGGTGTTCGGCTTGAAGGCCAGGCCCCACAGGGCGATGGTCTTGCCGGCCAGCTTGCCCTGATAGTGGTCGCTGATTTTCTCGAACACCCGCAGTTTTTGCCGCTGGTTGACAGACTCCACCGCCTCCACCAGCTCGGCGTGCAGCCCGAGTTCGCGCGCGGTGTGCGCCAGGGCCTTCACGTCTTTGGGAAAGCACGAGCCGCCATAGCCCGCGCCGGCGTAGAGAAAATGGCTGCCGATGCGGTGATCGACGCCGATGCCTTTGCGGATCTGCTCGATGTCCGCCCCCACTGCTTCGGCGATGCGGGCCAGTTCGTTCATGAACGAAATGCGCGTGGCCAGCATGGCGTTGGCGGCGTACTTGGTGAGTTCGGCGCTGGCGGCGTCCATCACCATGATTTTTTCGTGATTGCGGTTGAACGGCCGGTACAGCTCGCGCATGGTGGCGATGGCCTGCGGGTCGTCGCTGCCCAGCACGATGCGGTCGCCGCGGGTGAAGTCTTCAATAGCCGAGCCTTCCTTGAGAAATTCCGGGTTGCTCACCACGCCCAGACTGTGCGCCAAGCCGCGCTTGGCCAGTTCGGCCTCGGCCAGTGCCCGCACCTTGGGAATGGTGCCCACCGGCGCGGTGGACTTCTGCACCACCACCAGCGGTCCGGTCATGGCGCGGCCGATTTCCGTGGCGGCGCCTTCCACCTGAGACAGATCGGCCTGACCATTGGGCAGCGACGGCGTGCCCACCGCAATGAAGCACACCTGCGAACCCGGCAGCCCTTCGGCGATGCTCGGGCTCAAGGTCAGCCGGCCCTGCTCGATGTTGCGCCGCACCAGATCGCTCAGACCCGGCTCGTAGAAGGGCACTTCGGCCCGGTCGCGCAGTGCAGACAGGCGCTCGGCATCGCGCTCGATGCAGGTGACCTGATTGCCCACATCGGCAAAACACGCGGCGGTCACCAGACCCACATAACCCGCTCCTATGACTGTGACGCGCATAACCGGCTTTCTCGTAATTTCATGATGGAGTGCTATTTTGCAGGAAGTGTTTCGCCAGCGGCGTGACAGAACGGCGTGGCGCATTGCATCTGCGCGTTGCATCTGCATACCCCGCCGACTTGATGCGGATCAAGTGCCATGCTGCACTGCGACATTCAAATGGAATCATCTATCAAGGAGAAGCGATATGAGCCCACCCCGAAAACCAGCGCTTCGCTCGGCTCTCCCCTCAAAGGGCCAGGAACCATTAGGGCGGCCCGGCGAGTTTCCTGAGAGCCAGATCCAAGCCCCAAGCCGCAAGCCGCGCAAGTTGCGCACTACCGCCCCGGCAACCGCCACAACGCCCTTGCCAGTGAAACAAGCTGTGAGCAAGGCCGCCGAATCGCCGCCCGTGGCCCCCGCCAATGCCGTAGCCGACGTTCCGGCTGGCGCGCTGGGCGCAGTCGCCGCGCCCAGCATCCCTCTGCCTCCCGCCGACGCGCAGGCGCTCACCCCGCCCGACCACGAGCAAGCCATGCGCGAACTGATCGACCGGGCGCTGCACGCTCTCACGGCCAAGGCCACGCTCGGCCTGTCGCCCGCCGCGCTCGGCCTGGCCTTTGCCGACTGGGCCATGCACATGGCAGCCTCGCCCGGCAAGCAGGCCAGTCTCGCCGCACAGGCGCTGGAGATGCAGGGGCGATGGCTGCGCTACGCCGCAGAATTGGGCACGCACGCCCTGCGCGCCGACCGCACCCCCTGCTCCGACTGCGTCGCCCCTACCCCCAACGACCGGCGCTTCAGTGCGGCGCAGTGGCAGCAGTTTCCGTTCAACCTGCTGGCCCAGCGCTTTTTGCTGCGCGAACAACTCGTCGATGCCACCGCCCACGGCGTGCGCGGCGTGTCGCCGCATCACGAGCAGGTGGTGGCCTTCATGGCACGGCAGTGGATGGACATGCTCTCGCCCAGCAACTTTTTCTGGACCAACCCCGAAGTGCTGGAGCGCACCCTGAGCAGCGGCGGCGCCAATTTGGCGCAAGGCCTGCGCAACTGGCTCGACGATGCCCAGCGCCTACTCGACAAACGCCCGCCCGCCGGGGTGGAGCAGTTTCGCCCCGGCCACGAGCTGGCGGCGACCCCGGGCAAAGTGGTGCTGCGCAACCGCCTGATGGAACTCATCCAGTACAGCCCGACCACGCCCACGGTGCAGGCCGAGCCGGTGCTCATCGTGCCGGCGTGGATCATGAAGTACTACATCCTCGACCTGTCGCCGCACAACTCGCTGGTGAAGTTTCTGGTCGATCAGGGCCACACGGTGTTCATGCTGTCGTGGAAAAACCCGGGCGCGGACGAACGCGATCTGGGCATGGATGACTATTTGCACCTCGGCCCCTTTGCCGCGCTCGATGCGGTGACTTCCATCCTGCCCGGCCGCAAGGTGCACGCCGCAGGCTACTGCCTGGGCGGCACCCTGCTGTCCATCGCGGCCGCAGCGCTGGCGCGGCGCGGTGACGAACGTCTGGCCAGTGTCAGCCTGTTCGCGGCGCAGACCGACTTCACCGAAGCCGGCGAACTCACCCTGTTTACCGATGAGAGCCAGATCAGTTTTCTCGAAGACCTGATGTGGTCGCAGGGCTATCTCGACACCACCCAGATGGCCGGCACCTTCCAGATGCTGCGCTCGTCCGACCTGATCTGGTCGCGCCTGATGCGCGATTACCTCATGGGCGAGCGCGCGCCGATGAACGATCTCATGGCCTGGAATGCCGACGCCACCCGCATGCCCTATCGCATGCACAGCGAATACCTGCGCAAGCTCTACTTGCGCAACGCCCTGGCCGAAGGGCACTACGCCGTCGATGGCCGCCCGGTCGCGGTGGAAAACGTGACCGCGCCCTGGTTCGTCGTCGGCACCGAGACCGACCATGTCGCACCGTGGAAATCGGTCTACAAGATTCACCTGCTGGCCGACTCCGAAGTGACCTTTGTGCTCACCAGCGGCGGGCACAACGCGGGCATCGTGAGCGAGCCCGGCCATCCACGCCGCCACTATCGCTGGGCGCTGCACCCCGGCGGTCGCCCTTACATCGACCCGGCGCATTGGGTGCAAATAGCGCAGGCCGAAGAAGGCTCCTGGTGGCCGCGCTGGGAGCAATGGCTGGTGGCCAAAGGCAGCGCGCAGCAAGTCGCGCCGCCCGCCTGCGGCAGTGTGGACTATCCCCCGCTGGCCGAAGCGCCCGGCGAGTATGTGCTGCAGCGCTGAACTCACTCTACGAGACTCTTCTCATGACCGACACGATCTGCAACCGCACCTTCGACGAAATCTCCCTGGGCGACTCCGCCACCCTGCAGCGCACCCTCACCCGGGCCGACATTTCCACCTTTGCCGTGATGTCGGGCGATGCCAACCCCTCGCATGTCGATGAGGAGTTTGCCCGCAGCACGCCGTTTCACCAGGTGGTGGCGCACGGCATGTGGAGCGGCATGCTGCTGTCCAACCTGCTCGGCACCGAACTGCCGGGGCCTGGCACGGTGTACGTCGATCAATCGTTGTCGTTCGACCACCCGGTGATGCTGGGCGACACCGTGACCGCCTCGGTGACCGCACGCGAAAAAATGACCGACCGCCACCAGATCCGCTTCGACTGCAAAGTGGTCAACCAGCGCGGCGAAACCATCGCCTCCGGGAAGGCGCTGGTGCAGGCACCTACACAAAAAATCTGCCGCCCGCGTACCCATCTGCCGCAACTGCATCTGGTCGATCCGGGCCAGCGCCTGCTCGCGCTGGTGAGCAAAGCACGCGAGGGCTGCAAGGGCCTCAAACCCATGCGCGTGGCCGTGGTGCATCCGGTGAACGAAGTCTCCATCCAGGGCGCGATCGACGCCGCCCAGGCCGGGTTGATCGAACCTGTGTGGATCGGCCCGGAAGCCCGCATTCGCGCGGCGGCAGAGGCCGCGGGCATCGACCTCTCGCCCTGGCAACTCATGTCCACCGAACACAGCCACGCCGCCGCCGCGCTGGCGGTCGAACTGGCGCGCAGCGGCAAGGTCGGCGCGCTGATGAAAGGCGCGCTGCACACCGACGAATTGATGCACGCCGCCTTCGACGCCCAGACCGGCCTGCGCACCGGCCGCCGCGCCAGCCATGTGTTCGTCATCGACGCCCCGGCGGCCGACCGGCTGCTGTTTATCACCGACGCGGCGATCAACATCGCCCCGGACCTCGATACCAAGCGCGACATCGCGCAAAACGCCATCGAACTGGCGCAGGCGCTGTGCGTCGAAACGCCACGCATGGCCATTCTCGCCGCGGTGGAGACCGTCAATGCCAATATGGCCGCCACGCTGCACGCCGCCGCGCTGTGCAAAATGGCCGACCGCGGGCAGATCACCGGCGCCATTCTCGACGGGCCGCTGGCCTTCGACAACGCGCTGTCGCTGGCCGCCGCCAAGACCAAAGGCATCAACTCGCCGGTAGCCGGTCTGGCCGACATTCTGCTCACGCCCGATCTGGAGTCGGGCAATATGCTGGCCAAGCAGCTCGAATACCTCGGCGGCGCGACCATCGCCGGGCTGGTCATCGGCACCCGCGTGCCCATCATCCTCACCAGCCGGGCCGATGGCGTGGAAGCCCGGCTCGCCTCCTGCGCCCTGGCCGTGCTGCAACGCCAGGCCCTGCTCAGGGCCGCGGGCCAGATGGGCACGATCGACACCGCGACCCACGCGTAAAGAGAACCCGTCATGCCCTCGCCCACCCTGCTCTGCCTCAACACCGGCTCAGCCAGCCTGAAATTCGCCCTGTTCAAACTCGACGACTGCCACGGGCCGCACCTGCCAGAGGCCGCCCAACTCAGCGGCGAGATCGACAGCCACGACGGCCAGGCCACCCTGCGCTGGACCGACGCGCAAGGCCAGACTCACCGCACCGCTTCAAGCGATCCGCGCGGCGACATCGCTGCCGAGGTGGACACCCTACTCGACACCCTTATCACTCCGGCGCTTTGCGGCGCCGGCAGCGGCCCCAACTGTGGCCCCATCGCCGCCGTCGCCCACCGCATCGTGCATGGCGGCACCACCTTCACATCGGCCCAGCGCATCACACCATCCGTGCGCGCCGCCCTCGACGCCCTGCGCAGCCTCGCCCCGCTGCATCAAGGGCCGGGGCTCTCCGGGGTGGACGCCGCCACCGCCCGCCTGCCCGATGTGCCGCAGATCGCCTGCTTCGATACCGCGTTTCACGCCACCCAGACCGATCTCGCCCGCCGCTACGCCATCCCGCGCGACTGGCACGACAAAGGCTTCAAACGCTACGGATTTCATGGCCTGTCTTACGACGCCATCGCCCACAAACTGCCGCCGCTGCTGGGCGAGCGCGCGCAAGGCGCCGTCATCGTGGCGCATCTGGGCGGCGGCTCCAGCCTGTGCGGTCTGCGGGGTCTGCGCAGCGTGAGCACGACCATGGGGTTCACCGCACTCGACGGCTTGGTCATGTCCACCCGTTGCGGCACCATCGACCCCGGCCTGGTGCTGCACTGGATCACCGAAGAGCACCTCGACCCGCAGAAAATCACCGCCATGCTCTACCACGACAGCGGACTCAAAGGCGTTTCCGGCCTGAGCGGCGACATGCGCACCCTCGAAGCCAGCCCCGATGCGCGCGCGCAAGAAGCCATCGCCCTGTTCACCGCCAGCGTGGCCCATCACATCGGCGCACTCGCCGCAGACATCGGCGGCCTCGACGCCTTGGTTTTCACCGGTGGCATCGGCACCCACAGCGCCCGCGTGCGGCAAGAAGTGTGCAACGCCCTGTCCTGGCTGGGCCTGCGCCTCGACCCCCTGTCCAACGCGGCAGGCCAGACCTGCATCACCCACGGCGACAGCCCCATCCCCGCCTTCGCCCTGCCCACCGACGAAGAAGGCGTCATGGCCCTGCAAACCGCAGCACTGCTGGCGTAAGCCAAAAAGCAAAAAGCCCAACCGAAGGGGTTGGGCTTTGTATTTGATGCTGTGGGGTGGCTGATGGGACTCGAACCCAAGCGACAGGGGTATGCATGGGCATCAAGGGGTGCGGCATAGAGGGAGAGAAGCCCCCATGCGCCCCGGAGTTCCCCCGAAAGTTCCCTGAAAGTTCCCCAGCAGGAGCGCGTGCAAAGGCATTTGAAGCGCTCCATCACGGGCGTGTGATGCGACGGCCTCTTGAGCGCCAGCAGCGGCTCGACCCCGGCATCACCGCAGGCGATCACGTAGGCCTGGCTGCAGTAGCCGTTGTCCGCAATCAGAGAGTGCACCTCGCCCAGCACCGCAGGCAACGCCACAATCTGCTCCAGCGTGGGCACGACTTCGCGCTTGTCGTTGGGCGCCTGGCTCACATGCCGGGTGATCACCAGCATCGTCTGGGTGTCCACGCCGGCTTGGGCGTTGTAGCTCTGCTCGAAGCCGCCGCCCGACACGGGCATGATGCGCGACTCCTCATCCGTGAGGTTGACTTGGTCGCGGCCCCTGGGACCCGCCTGGGGCGGCTCGGGGTCCTTGCCGCGGGGTTTCTTGCCCGCGTCGCGCTGGGCCTGGCGCTTGGCCTGCTTGGCCTCGAACTCCTGCTGCTCCGTCTTGAAGCGTTCGGCTGCGCGCTGCGCGATCTTGGCCTTGGCCTGCGCAATGGCTCTGAGGCGATCCTCCCGCCGGGCGATCTCGGCGGGCACATCCATGCCGTCGGGCGCGCTGGCGCGATCGCTCGTCTCCGCCAGTGCCAGTAGGCCCTGGACTTCCTCGCGCAACTGCGCTTCGATCTTGTTGGCATGTGCCCACGACAGCGCCTTTTGCTTGCTGGCGTTGGCGTCGATCTTGGTGCCGTCGAGCGCAATGTGTCTGAACCGCCCCGAGTTTTGAGGAGGCTCCAACCTTGAAGAGAATGGAGCCATGAACAAATCGAACAAGTTTTCCCCTGAAGTGCGCGAGCGCGCTGTGCGCATGGTGCAGGAGCACCGCGGTGAGTACCCCTCACTGTGGGCCGCTGTGGAGTCGATGGCCCCCAAGATCGGCTGTTCGGCGCACACCCTGCTGGAGTGGGTCAGACGCGACGAGGTCGATGCAGGCACGCGCCCCGGCGTGACCTCGGCAGAAGCCCAGCGGGTCAAGGAGCTGGAGCGCGAGGTCAAGGAGCTGCGCCGTGCCAATGAGATCCTCAAGCTGGCTAGCGCGTTTTTCGCCCAGGCGGAGCTCGACCGCCGACTCAAGAGTTGAGGAACTTCGTCGACGAACATCGGCAGGCCTTCGGGGTCGAGCCGATCTGCAAAGTCCTGCAGATCGCCCCCAGCGGTTACCGCCTGCATGCCGCACGGCAGCGCAACCCGGCCTTGCTGCCGGCACGCGCTCAGCGCGATCAGCAACTGATTGCCCACATCCAACAGGTCTGGCAATCCAATATGCAGGTCTATGGCGCCGACAAGGTCTGCAAGCAAATGAACCGCGAAGGGGTGGCGGTGGCGCGTTGCACGGTGGAGCGGCTGATGCGCAGGCT